>CAYTJI010000298.1:0-3140 GCA_964438065.1 uncultured Desulfobacteraceae bacterium
TAAAATCGGCGCTCCCGGAGGGTAAACTGTTTTCAAAAACCGCAGCCTTTATGGGTGCATTCAAATTGATGCCTGACATGCAAGCCCGGCATTCCTATAACTCATTGATATTAAAATATAACTTCATTTTTTGAAAACAGTTTATGCAGGTTTTAGGTTGTAACTTACTCAATAGACTTTTGAAAAAAATAGCCCCTTTTTTCCCGGGGGTGGCACGGTCCCCACTCATGTATTATCTCTTCATTCCCGCCCTTTTCTTTTGCATGTGTCTTTTTATCCTGGCGGTCTTTCTCTGAATCCAGAACCATTGAAAACGATCAAACAGGGTAAGTTCCTGTCTGCCCTTGTAGGACCGGATCATAAAAACGCGATCTTCCTCACTGAAAATCTCCTCAGGCAGGGTATAGTTCAGTCTTGCAAGGCTTTTGATCATCCAGCGGAATTTCAAAAGCCGGTTTCTGTCTACCCGCTGCAGATCGAATAATGCGATACCCGGCTCATCCGATCCCGGACTGTAACTCAGCAGAATGTGTGTTGCGTTGAAGTCACGGTGATTAAAGCCGCTCCTGTGCATTTCCGCGGCAAGCAGGCAAACCCGCTTCAGCAGTTTTTTCCTGCGAACCGCGCCGTGCGCACCGGAGAAAAATTCCGGCCTTTCGCGGAGGAGCCTTTCCAGGGAAATAAATGGTGAGAAATCCTCGGTAATCAGAAACGAGCGAACGCGGAAAAAACCGTGCCGTTTTTCCCCCGCGGCTACCGGCGCGACCGTCGCGATGCCCCGGTCCCTGAATGCGCATATATTTCGGAATTCAGTGCACCCTGAAGACAGGGTCCTTTTCGGGAAACCGCGTCCGAACAAGTCTCGCATGGATCTGAATTCGGGATGATGCCGCTTCAGGAAGAAGGTCCTTTTCCCACCCGCCGCTTCAAATTCAAACCGGGTGACCGAGCGGGCCTTGATATCCTTGACGGTCTGACCTTCGGAAAAATTGAAAACAGAGTCAACATCCTGAAAACCCAAGGCCTCCATGACATTCAGATATGCCTGATTGATAATCAGATGACTCCCCTTCTGAGCCGTTTTCACAGGGGAAGCGGAAGTCTTCATGTTATCGGCCTGGGGAATATCCGGTGGAAGATCTCGTCAGGAAGAAAAGCAGACAGGATATTGTCATCGGGGAGATTTTTCATCCGCCGGCACAGCCTCCGGTCTGATATGAAAAAGCTTCTGGCCGAGAATACCGAACTTTATCCAGTCAAAAGCGAATTTCAGTAACTCAATGTCCCGCCTCCTGATTTTTTCAACAGTTGTCTCATCTACAACAAACCGGTCCAGAAACGTACTTTTGAAAATGAATTCCCGGAACTTCTCCAGGTTATACAATGCCATGAAAACCATCTGATAAATGCGGGGATTGTCGATATCAAGTTCCTGTGCCTGCAGCGGTGCCGTCACCTGCGTGAACAGGGCGTTCATTTCATCGTAGACAGGAATACCCTGTTCCAGCAGCCACTCTGAAATAACCCATTTTGTCTCTTCCCTGAACCCCCGGCATGCCGACTGGTCCGCTATGATACCGAAGGTCCCGTCATCATTCATATCCAGAGGGAACATCCGGCACGGCCACGGACGATCCTCGTAGACCGAACAGCCGTTGTCGGAAACAAAAGGGCATTTTTTGGTCTCTTCCTCCATTTTCAGAACCACCATGGGAATCAACCGATTCTCCTTTTGTATAACGATGGCGTACCTGTCGATAAATTCCTCAGATGGAATGCTGAGCGCATTTTTCAGCCTCAGGACATCGTAGGGCGTCAACACGATTGTCACGTCCTGACAACACTGGGTGAAACATGAAATCCCCGGTGTGCAATTGAATTGAAAAGTCTGTTCCGCGGCCATTCTGACCGGCGTCCCGCCTTGCTTTTTTTTCATGAAATCATCCTTGTGTAGGGACTTGCCATGTCCTCATCTTTTTCAATCGAACAAATTCCTTGACTAATGCCACGGCACCACCTATAGCAATCACAAACAGGTATAGTCAATAAATTTACGGTCAAGGAGGATGACAAACCCGATGGAGGAAAGAACCTTAGCCATCATCAAACCGGACGGCGTATCAAGAAACCTGATTGGAACCGTGATAAATCGTATGGAAAACAAAGGGTTGAAGATCGCGGCCATGAAAATGATCCGGATGACCAAGGCCCAGGCCATGGGTTTTTATCAGGTGCACGAAGGGAAACCCTTTTATGACAGTGTTACCGACTTCATGTCATCCGGCCCATGTGTTGTCATGGTCCTGGAGGGAGAATCCGCCATAAAGAAATACCGGGATTTGATGGGCGCAACAAACTTCAAAGAGGCCGAAGAGGGCACCATCAGACGCGATTTTGCAACAGATATCGAAAAGAACGTCGTTCACGGGTCTGATTCCCATGAAACCGCCCGTTTTGAAATCAGTTACTTTTTTAACGCACTGGAGATGACAGGCCTCTGACAAGAACCGGGACCTTATCTGCTCTCTGAAATTGCAGATATGCGGACAATCCTTTTGTCCGTTTGAACCCCCGCAGGTCTACCCGACGACCAGATGTTTTTCAACCGAAAACCTGCATAAACTGTTTTCAAAAAATGAAGTTATATTTTTAATATCAGTGAGTTATTGGAATGCCGGGCTTGCATTTCATGCATCAATCCGAATGGGGCCGTAAAGGCTGCGGTTTTTGAAAACAGTTTACCCCGCGGGAGCGGCGGGTTTGCCGCCTTGCACCTGCCTGCTGCAGGCAGGTCTTCGGCAAACTCGCCGCTTGCAAAATTTAGGTTCAATAATTTCGACAAGGGGAAAATCAGGTTTCGTCTCCTTCTTTTTTCTCCTTTTTCAATTCTTGAAGCTCTTCCTTCAGGCTTTCCACTTCCTGCTTCAGATCTTCACCACTTTCTTCCGCAGTTTCAGTGCTTTTCTTTTCTTTTATCTCTTCGAACCCAAGATAGGCGGCCAATGCCCCGCCAAAAATCAACATGAGCGGCACAGAACCCATCAGGACCTGGATAAATTCCTTGAACCAGGCGATTATTCCGATAATACCCAAAACCAGTGCGGCTAATCCTCCAGCGAAAACTGCCATACCACTACCTC
>CAYTJI010000299.1:0-3081 GCA_964438065.1 uncultured Desulfobacteraceae bacterium
AAGGCTCTGGAGAAGATATACGAGGAGCTGCAGGAATGGGAAAAGGCCCTGGAGATATTTTCGTGTTACTGATTGTCACAGTCTTATCCTCGGGTCTGCAACCATGTACAACAAATCAGAGATAAAGGTCCCGGTAAGGACGAGCACGGCTGAAATAAAGTTCACCGTCAGGATGATGGGGTAGTCACGGGCGAGAATGGCTTCATAGGCCATTCTGCCGATACCCGGCCATGAAAAAATGGACTCGATGATCACGGATCCGCCGATCAGTCCCGGCAGAATCAGCCCGAACATGGTCACAAACGGGAGCAAGGCGTTTCTGAGGGCATGTCTGTAATGGACCTGGTCCGGCGGAAGGCCTTTTGCCATTGCCGTGCGCACATAATCCTGACCTTCCACTTCCAGCATCTGACTCCGTACATACCTGGAAAGCACCGCAATTCCGCCCGTCGCACCCAGGACGGACGGGAGCAGGAGATGCCATGTCCGGTCCATGATCAGACGCGGCAAAGAGGCGGTACGAATTCCGAAGGTTTCCATGCCGATGACCGGTACATGAAGATGGGTGACAACAAGAATGATCAGGATGTAAGCGAAGAAAAAACCGGGAATGGAAATCAAAAGATAAGCGAGGAAAGTGGAACTCCTGTCGTACAGGCTTCCCCTGGAAATCGCAGCGCGGATGCCCACCGGGAAAGACAGCGTCCAGGTCAGAATTGTGCCGACAACAAAAAGGGGAAGGCTGTTCAGAAACCGTTCCCATATTTTCCTGAGGACCGACTGATTGTCCTTCCAGGAGATGGTCCGTCCCGTCAGGAGATCCTTATAAAAAAAGATATATTGCATGTACAGGGGTTTATCAAGATGGAATTCCTGCCGGAAGCGTTCAACCATCTCGGGGGTAAACTTGGGGTTCATCGGATCCACCTGGCCGGGTTCTCCCGGGGCCAGGTGGATAATCAGAAATGATACGACCGAAACGAAGAACAATGTGATGGTTTTCCGTATTATGCTGCGGCCGATGAATGGTAACATTTCTGTCTCTCCAGGGTAATCCTAGCCTTCAGGGGAAAATTCAGGGGGCTGCGGCAGTTTTACCCATTTGTTGAAATTAAAGGTGTAATCACCCGTTTTTGTCGGTTTAATTATGCTGTAATGGGCTTTCCCGTTTATTACTTCCTTGATAACAATTCGTTTGTCCAGAATCGCCGTCCATTTCCTTACAAAGAGAAAGGTATAGGGTTGTTCTTGCGCAATAATTTTATGAAGCCTGTGGCAGTATTTCACCTGGGTATCGTGATCATATTCCTGCCGGATTCGGATGATCAGATCATCCGCCTGCCTGTTCTTGAATCCCACAAAATTCAACTGATGCGGGTGGGTCTGGCTGGAATGCCAGATCTGGTAGAGGTCAGGTTCAATGCCCATGCTCCAACCGAGGACCAGGGCGTCAAAGTCTGCCTTATTTACCCTTTCCTGTATGAATACCGACCACTCCAGGATGTCTGTGCGGACATCGATGCCGATCTGTTTCCACGCGTCCTGGGCAATCGCCAGGACCTCTTTCCTTATCGGGTTTCCGTTGTTGGTGATCAGGGTAAACTGAAATTTTTTGCCATCCTTTTCAAGCCAGCCGTCGGATCCCCGGTGCCATCCGGCTTGTGCAAGCAGCTGCAGGGCGCCTTCAGGGTCATAGGGAAGGGGTTTGATATTGCGGTTGTAAAAGTCCGTTTGTTTGACAAAAGGGCCGGTGATCCTTTCCCCCTGACCATAAAGAACATATTCAATAATCCGGTCCGTATCAATTGCCATGCCCAGTGCCCGGCGGACTTTTGGATCATCAAAGGGTTTGCGCCGCATATTGTACCCGATATAGGTGTAGCCGAAGGAGGGGCCGGAAAATCTCTGGAACCTGGGGTCCGCTTCCAGGCGTTTTACCATCAGGTATCATAAATTCCAAAGGAGGTGTATTTGATTGAAAACATCGATAGTTAGTGATTTGTAGTGTTTTGATATACATATATTATTCTCCCTCTTTTTTGACAGCCTTAATCTCTTCTGCTGAGCGTCGCCAGCCAGCCTTTATCATATCTGCAAGGACAATGTAGGATACGAATGGTCGATTTTATCTAAGCGTAGCGGCAAATTTGTAATCTTCAACAATAAGATCAAATTCTTCTCTCAATTCTTTAGGTAAAGAATCTCGTGCTTCTTCTCGTTTACTCAATACTCCCATAGTCTCTCTATCAACCTAATTGGTTTGAATATTCTGTTCGATAATTGTAATTTCATCCTGCGTAAGATCAAATAGTTTATATAACAGTATATCAATCTCTTTTTCCAAGACAGAGGTATCAGCGGCCATATTTCCCTTTTTCTTGGCGAGGATTCTATCGACTAGATTAGCTAGGTTATTTTTATCGGTTTGGGTTATTTCCTGTGGGTATGGAAGAGAATTAAGTTCACTTGAGGACACCTGCGTATTACTGTTTAGATGCCTAAAAATGAAATCATAAAGAGTTGATGAGATTAGTGCTTGGCAAACTTTTAGCTCTGTAATAGACTCATAACTTGCCAAGTATGAAGTATGGTTCTCTGAAAGAAACGGTTGGTTAAAATCACGGGGTGTAATTATACTAGCTATTATGCGCCATTTCTGTTCAACCGCCGTTGTTCGTTGCGCAACAATTGTATCGCAGCCAATCAAAGGGAGTCCTTCACACCCGCCGTTTAAATATATTTTATTAGCTCTCAATCTTGCTTCCGCAAAATGATACCGCTGAATATTCTCCGCCCAAACAAGTCTTAGACTATTGTTGTCTGGTTCTGCAGAAAGATGCTGCTTGAATTTGTCCCACTGGACTTTTCCGGTGACGAAATTAAATCCCATATCGCTAAGTGATGGACACTCATTAATTTTCTCAAATATGTCATAGGCTTTCTGAATTGAACAAACCAGAAACACTGGTATATTGTTCTGTTCATAAATCAACTGTGATGATTTGATAATAATATGGTTCTTATCAAATATCTCCTCCTTACTATTGATGCTTCTTATCCTGCTTGACGAACCCTTAATTG
>CAYTJI010000300.1:0-3075 GCA_964438065.1 uncultured Desulfobacteraceae bacterium
AGTACCATAATCTGTGCCGGGAGATTGAAGCCTTTTCCGAAACACTGAAACCGTATGTCCGGGATGAGATGCTCGCGCCCCTGGAAGTGGACCTGCCGGTGTCCGGTCTGACTCTGGCCGGAAATGTCGGGGACATCTATCCGGAGACGCTGGTCCGGTATCGGTACGCACGGATAAAAGCACGGCACCTGATGGAGGTCTGGCTCTGCCACCTGATCCTGAATCATGTGAGACCGCCGGGATATCCTCTGACAAGCCTGG
Source organism: uncultured Desulfobacteraceae bacterium (assembly GCA_964438065.1). Lineage (GTDB taxonomy): Bacteria > Desulfobacterota > DSM-4660 > Desulfatiglandales > Desulfatiglandaceae > CAYTJI01. Next base: position 262 of record CAYTJI010000300.1, read on the forward strand.
TTGCTGGTCTGGACAGAAAAAATGCGTGGACAGCCTGGGAATTTGCACCCGTCACAGATGCGATGGATATCCTGGCAGGGCTTGTGAACATGTTCCGGGCAGGACTGACAAGGCCGGTACACTTTTTTCCGGAATCTTCCCTGGCATTTGCGGAGCAGATACGGGAGAAGAAAAAGTCGAACGAAGAGGCACTGAAAGAAGCCCGGAAAGTCTGGAAGGGGAACGATTTCAACAAGGGGGAGATGGCAAACGACCCTTATTATTGCCTCTGCTTCAGAACAGCGGATCCGCTGGACACGGAATTCCAGGACACCGCGCTGGAGATCTTTACGCCTCTGATCGACTGTCGAAAAAAGCTGAAACCGGGTTCATGAGGAAAGACCCGGCGGGAAGTCCGTCCCGGTTCGGCCGTATATTTATGATATCCGGCGTTCATCGCCTGCTGTCAATTGCCGGGAAACCGGAATGGCACAGCCTGCAGGAAGCAACATCGAAAAATGGAAACCGTCAGAGAATTTGACATCCTGGACAGCCCGCTCGAAGGAACGAACCTGATCGAAGCCGGTGCGGGTACCGGAAAGACGTATGCCATTACCGGACTTTTTCTGCGGTTGATCCTGGAAAAGAACTTTTCCGCCAGCCAGATCCTTGTGGTCACGTTTACCGAGGCCGCTACCGCGGAATTGAAAGAGCGCATCCGTGTCAAACTGCGTGAGGCGGCGGATGTTTTTTCAACAGGCCGAGACGGGGATTCGTTTCTCAACGGCCTGGTTAAAAAGATGTCCGATCCCGCGGTCGCACTGACCCGACTCCATGAGGCCCTGCGTATTTTTGACCAGGCGGGCATATTCACGATTCACGGGTTCTGCAGAAAGACGCTGCATGAAAATGCCTTTGAAAGCGGGAGCCTTTTTGACACGGAACTGGTCACTGATCAGGAGAACCTGAAAAGAGAGATCACAGAGGACTTCTGGCGCAGGCGATTCTACCGGGAGTCCAGTCTCTTTGTGAATTACGCGATGAAGAACCAAGTGAGTCCGGAGAGCCTGTTGTCTCTTTTCAGCAACCGGATTCCCGGCACGGACGTGAAGGTCCTTCCCGACCCCGAGATCCCCGGGGCGATTGCGGAAGAGCAACAATTCAGGGCGGCCTTTGATGCGGTCCGGGATTCGTGGCTGTCCGAAAAGGCGGACATTGAAGACATACTCAGGACGCACAGGGGACTGAACAGAAACAGGTACCGGAAAAATAGCATTTCCACTTGGATCCGGGAGATGGATCGACTCATCGCCTCGGGTGGCGAGAACCCGGTATTGTTCGAAGCGTTCAAAAAGTTCTGTACCGATGAGCTGGAGAAATCCACGAAGAAGGGTCATGCTGCTCCGGGTCATCCCTTTTTCTATCTCTGTGATGTCCTGAAGGAGAAGACTGCGGATCTTCAGAAGATCTACGAAAAACGTCTCCTGGGCCTCAAAGCAGATCTTTTTCATTACCTGCAGGATGAACTGGCGAGGCGGAAACGAAAACGCAACATCCAGTTTTTTGATGACCTGCTGCTGAATCTCCACCGGGCCCTGGAAAGGCCGGGCGGCGGGGCCCTGGCCCGGAATATCCGGAAAACCTACCGGGCCGCACTCATTGATGAGTTTCAGGACACGGACCCGGTTCAATATGCGATCCTGAAAAAAATATTCATGACGCAAGACAGACCCCTGTTTCTGATCGGGGACCCCAAGCAGGCCATATACGGTTTCAGAGGAGCGGATATTTTCGCCTACATGGATGCCTCCGCCCATGTCGAATCCAGGTACACGCTGAAGGAAAACTGGCGGTCCGAGCCCGGCCTGATCACGGCGGTCAACACGGTGTTTGACCGTCCAAAACGACCCTTCCTTTATGAGGAGATTGTTTTCCACCGAGCCGCGCCGGCCGTGGAAAAAGCCATCCACGAACAGCTGAAAATCCAAGGAAGTGAAGACGACCCTGCCATGCAGGTGTGGGTCCTGGACGCGGCCGGTATTGCCGGGCCCCAAAAGGCCATTAACAAAGGCGAGGCCAGAGATCGAATTTCACGGGCGGTCGCGGGAGAAATCTCCCGGCTCATCTCCCTCGGGGGAGATGGTAAGGCAAGAATAGGGGACCGGCCGCTCCGGGAAAATGATATTGCCGTTCTGGTCAGGGAGAACCGGGAGGCCCGCATGGTGCAGCGCGCCCTGTCCGATCTCGGAATCCCCAGCGTCCTTTACACCACGGACAGCCTGTTCGCATCCCACGAGGCCCTTGAGATGGAGAGCGTCCTGTCCGCCCTGGCCCGGCCCGACAACGAGCAACTGCTGCGGAATGCGCTTGCGACAGACATGATAGGCCTCAGTGGAGAACAGATTGATCAACTGCAGGAGAATGGACAGGAATGGGAAAGATGGTCTGTCCGGTTTCTGGAATATCACCGGGCATGGACAGCAAACGGGTTCATGCACATGTTCAGGACGCTGATGCTGCAGGAACAGATCCTTTCCCGTTTGATGAGGTTTGTGGATGGAGAGCGCCGGAGTACCAATGTGCTGCATCTGGCTGAAGTGCTTCACCGGGTAGCTGTTGAAAAGACCCTGGCCATGACGGGGCTCGTGAAGTGGCTGTCTGACAAACGCCGGGAGGATTCCGTAACCGATGAAGAACATCAGCTCCGTCTGGAAAGCGATGAGAACGCGGTCAGGATCGTGACCATTCACCGGAGCAAGGGGCTGGAATATCCGGTCGTTTTTTGCCCGTTCGCCTGGGCCGGCTCCAGGAGCAGGGACAAGAAAGGCCCTTTTC
>CAYTJI010000301.1:0-3060 GCA_964438065.1 uncultured Desulfobacteraceae bacterium
CATCTTGCTGTTTCCTGCCACTGTCATTCGACATCCTGTAACATAATACCTAAAACCTGCATAAACTGTTTTCAAAAATGAAATTATGCTATTACTATCAGCAAGTTATGGGAAAATCCCATTCAAGCCCGGACGAAAATACCGGGCTTTGAGCCCTATGGTAAAAACGGGTGAGACAACCCGTTCTTCAACGCTCCCGTATATCCCTGTTCTAATGTTTTGTCCAAGAGATTTTCCCTCGCATATCGACAGAATGACACCCACCGGTTTCCCGCCCTTTCCCGGATTCAGAACCAGCTGCCTGTCATCGAAAAACCTTCCTGTCTGACCGTAACCTTCTCAAAACCCAAGTTCAATGTTTTTTCCTTGACAGTCCGGGCAGGTGGAATTTAGCATCCAAAAACCGACCGCTCAAAGGAGGGTCCGGGAGCAACCATGTCGAAAAAGCAGGTCATTACTTGAAGCCGCAACCCGGCTTTTTTCACGGAAAGGGTTCAAGGATACGTCCGTGGCTGAACCGTCAGCAATGGCAGGCGTGGCTCAGGGAACCATATTCTACCACTTCAAAACCAAGGAAAAACTTTTCACATCTATCCCCAAGATTTTAAAATCAGTATTATTGATGAGTTCGAGAGATATATGGATAAACGACGGTTCGATGCCGGGCCGGACATGGTTGAGGGGGCGGTTTTATTTCACCTCTATCCGGCAGGGGCCATGCAGGACCGTTTCCTTCTTCTCCATCGCCGGCAGGAAAAGCGGCCATGATCATGATGGTTGACGGTGTTGTGCGATTAACCCCCTATGATCTTTACGATGCGGGTGCCTTGTATAATGTTCTTTTAAATCCGTGCCGCAGAATGCTTCAGAAAAACGCATCGTAAGGGCCTGCTGTCAGGACACCGGAATCCGGAGGGTATTCATGTTGAAACGCATTTTTCCTTTTATGGCCTGGTTTAAAGACTACGGGCTTGAAAGTTTGAGAATCGATTTTATCGCAGGGCTTACCGTGGCCCTGGTCCTGATTCCCCAGTCCATGGCATACGCCCAACTGGCAGGACTTCCGGCATATTATGGATTGTATGCGGCCTTTCTTCCTCCAATGGTTGCCTCCCTTTTCGGCTCCAGCCGGCAGCTTGCCACGGGCCCGGTTGCTGTCGTGTCGTTGATGACCGCCGCATCTCTTGAACCCCTGGCCACGGCCGGAAGCGAGGGCTATATCGCTTATGCCATTCTTCTGGCACTGATGGTCGGTCTGTTCCAGTTTCTCCTGGGAACACTGAGGCTGGGCCTGGTGGTTAATTTCCTGTCTCACCCGGTCGTGAACGGTTTTACCAATGCGGCCGCCCTGATTATTGCATCGTCCCAGCTGTCCAAGCTGTTCGGCGTCTATGTGGACAAGGCCGAACATCACTATGAAACCATACTTCGGGTCTTTAAATCCGCATTTTACTATATGCACTGGCCGACGCTGTTCATGGCGGTCCTGGCTTTTGTCATCATGTATGGCCTGAGGCGTATCTCCCCGAAAATCCCCAATGTCCTTGTTGCCGTAGTCGTGACGACTCTGCTTTCCCTGGTCACCGGTTTTGAGCATAATATGACCGTGGATATCTCTGCCATCCAATCCCCGGAGGCCAGGGAAGCTATCAAGCATTTTAATGAAGCCGTGAACACGGTTGAACGCTACGGTGCGGAGCGGGCGCTGGCAGCCACCGCCCTGGAAAAGGCGACTTCATCCGAGGATATCCTGGCGATCCTGGAGGCGGAACATCATATGAGTGTTCTGATTATTAATTCGGGGCGCGCCAAACACAAGGTCCATCAGTACCGGAAGGAAATACGGGACACACTGCTTGAACGGGTCGAACAACCTGACGGATCTGTCGCTTTTTATCCGAAAAACGGGATCCCGGAAGGCTGTCAGGGAGATGGCCGGGTCTGGCGCATCAAGGTCGGCAACAGTGCCCTGAATACGGACCACCTCCTGTTGATGGGCGGCGGTGCGGTCGTGGGCGTTATTCCCAGCGGCCTTCCCACGTTTTCGATTCCGGACATCAATTTCAGGATCGTTCTTCATCTGTTTCCGTTTGCCGCCATTATCTCATTGCTGGGCTTCATGGAAGCCATTTCGATTGCAAAGGCCATGGCCGCCCAGACCGGCCAGCGGCTGGACCCCAATCAGGAACTCATCGGTCAGGGTCTGGGTAATATTTTAGGGTCTGTGGCTCAGAGTTACCCGACTTCGGGATCATTTTCAAGATCCGCGGTAAACCTCCAGTGCGGGGCCGTGTCCGGGCTCTCTTCCGTGTTCACCAGTCTGACCGTTGTCATTGTTCTTCTGTTTTTTACTCCCCTGCTCTATCATCTTCCCCAGGCGGTCCTTGCGGCGGTCATCATGATGGCGGCTATCGGTCTGGTCAATGTATCCGGTTTTATTCACGCCCTGAAGGCCCAGTGGTATGACGGGGCCATTTCCATCGTCACATTTATTAGTACCCTTGCGTTTGCCCCTCATCTGGACAGGGGGATCATGATCGGTGTGGTGTTATCCCTGCTGGTATTCCTGTACAAAAGTATGCGGCCCAACGTTGCCCTCCTGGCAAGAAGCGAGGACAACTCTTTTCGATCAATTGCGGCTCACGGGCTGAAAGAATGCGAGTACATCGCCATGGTTCGATTTGACGGACCTCTGTTTTTCGCCAATGCCAGTTATCTGGAAGATCAGATTATGGAGTTGATGATTACCAAGAAAAATCTGAAACATATCATTATTGTCTCCAACGGGATCAATGACATTGACGCTTCGGGTGAAGAGATTTTGTCTTTACTCGTAGACAGGGTCCGGAGTGCGGACATTGATATCTCTCTGAGCGGCGTCAATGAGAGCGTCATGAACGTTCTCAAGCGCACACATTTTCTCGAAACTATCGGGGAAGACCATATATATCCCACAATGGAAAACGCCATTAGCGCCATCCACGAGGAAACGCATCGCGACGGCTGGGAAAAGATCTGCCCGCTTGTTGTGCCCGCAGGTCTTCATCCTCAGAAAGGCTA
>CAYTJI010000302.1:0-3059 GCA_964438065.1 uncultured Desulfobacteraceae bacterium
GGCGACGGCGTTTACGACCATCTGGATAAATGTCCGGGGACGCCGGCCGGGATCAAGGTAGACGGCAGGGGTTGTCCTCTCGACACTGACGGCGATGGCGTTTACGATCATCTGGATGAATGTCCGGGGACGCCTCAGGGGGCGACTGTTGATGAGAGAGGTTGCTGGGTGCTTAAAGGTGTGAACTTCGATACTGCAAAATGGGATATCAAACCCGAGGGGTTTAAAATCCTCGACAATGTGGTGTCTATTCTGAAAAAGAATCCTTCGCTGCGTCTCGAAATCCAGGGACATACGGATAATCAAGGTTCCGCCACCTATAATCAAAAGCTCTCCGAAAAACGCGCCGGTTCGGTTTTGATGTACCTGGTGAAAAAAGGTGTGATGAAGGATCGGCTCAAGGCGGTTGGATATGGATTATCAAAACCGGCGGCATCCAATGAAACGCCGGAAGGCAGGGCCCGGAACAGACGGGTTGAATTAAAACCGGTTCGATAGAACGGGAGGAGTGTTATGAAAACAGTAAAGGCAGGGCGTTGGGTCAGTATCGTGATGGCGTCTCTGTTGATCATGTTCGGGTGTGGAAAGAAAACGGATGAAAATAAACCCGTGAGTGAAATCAAAGCTGAAGCGGCAAAGATGGATCCAGACGATCTTCGGCGAATGGCTCTGGAATACAAAAAGGCGATACAAGCCAAAATGGATGAAGCTGCAAGGCTAAAAAGCCAGATCAAAGACATCCCGCTCAAGGAAATGCTGGGGGAGAAGGCCAAACAGTTGAAACAGGAACTGGGAAGCATCACGGACTCGGTCAAAGCGTTAAAAGAACGGTTCAATGTTTATTTGGCTGAATTGAAAAAAAAGGGTGGTGATTTAACGGGTCTCAATTGGTGATTCATGTGATTTACTGATCTTTTTGCGGTTTCGGTTAACCGTGCAGGGGTAAACCCGAAAGATTTTCCCCCTGAACGGTTTTGGCGCAGGGCCTGAGTCCGGAGAAGAGAGAAATGCAGGATGGAATCGAGTCGGTACGGAAACTGGTGAATGCCCTGATCGATTTTTTTCAAGAAAAATTTTCGTCTGGAAAATGCCCGCGAGTTTTTTCACAGCCCTGAACGCCCGGAACCGCCTCCTGCTCTGAGGACCCGACGCCCCGTGCCTTTTCGAACAGATACTTCCCGGACACGCACATGGCCGAGGCGACTTCAAGAAATTCCGTGAGCTCGGGGAGAGAAATTTCTCCGCCGAATTCTCCAAGATGAGGACCCGTCATAATTCGCAGATCTTCCGATCCTTTTTTTATGCGGGAAATTTCTTCTCTGCTGAAGTGATTATCGGCTAAAAAATCCTCGAATGCCTTGTCAGACATTGCACGCTGATCGGTAACCCTCAGTATTTCATCCATGTGCCGGTCTATTCCCATCTCCTGAATCATACGTGAAATCAGCCTCTGGAAATCCTCTGGCATATCCTCCTGAAAATCGGTCCCGCAGAATCCGGAGTAATAACCTGTAAACACCCCCCGGACCAATCGGGCTAATAACGGCTCATCAAACAGATCCCGGGCGTCAACCGGTCTTCCCTGCCCATCACGCCCGAATCTTTGCGGCTCAATGTTGCGGAAATAGCTGGCGGAAACAAGAACAAGGCTCAGTATGTGCGTACCTATTCTTCTGTAGAGATCCAGACCGCTGTTTCTGTATGATACGATGTGCTCAAAATCTCTTACACCTGAAAGACCGAAGTTCGGGTACCGGCATGAATGAAGCCACCTGTCGAGTCTTCCCCCCTTGTGCCACTCGTAGAGACCGCTGTCCGGTCTTCTGCTCTGCTGAACCCGGTTGTGAAACAATGGAATGGGGGCCGAGTGAACCATGCCGTCAGAGGCAAGTTTTCCCAGCAGCCAGGCGTTCCTGAACATGACTTCCTGAAATTCATCAGGAGGGAGTCCGCCGCGCCCGTAATGATCATTTGGATATACAAAGTAGTCCCTGTGAGCAAGGTAAACGAACGCGCAGTATCGATCTGTGTTATTCTTCATCTTCTCACGAACTTCCCGGGGCACCCCTTCCAGAAAAAAAACATTGCCCCCTGCGATCTCCAGGGGCCTCGGAATGTCAAATCTTTTTCCGAATGATTCCGCTCTGGTACACAGGTGCTCCATCCAGAATATTTCGGCTCTCAGAAAGGGGACATCTGATTTTTTCGGGGCAAGCTTGATCGCCAGGATATGATCTTCGTCCGCATCAAAAATGATGGTCCTGCCGGCGATGGTCCACACGGAATCGCCATCAAGGCCCATTTTTTCCAGAAGATCACGCCATTCCACCGTGTGCACGGAAACAGGTCGGCCATCCTTTATCTCGGGCCCCTGAATACGCACAGGCAACGATCCCAGAACCTCGGAGATCCCCCGCCTCCGACTCCCCGTGAACATGTTGATCATGCCCCTGAGTGTATGAACAAGCTGTTCAGACAGGGATGGATCCCGGGTCGTCAGGATGACAATCGAAACAACCTTTGCCGCTTCACGATAGATGAAATACTGCAATCTCCGGGCCGCGACATGGCTTTTTCTGAGGATAACCCAGAGCACGGAAATCGTCTCGTGGGATACAAGCCCCGGATGTCTCCCCGCCACTTCGCATAACTCTCTTAGAGACAGATATGTTGCCAAAGCATCGAGTGGTTTTTTCAGAAGTTCTTCAGAAATGTGTTTGATCCTGCCTTCTGGTTCCCATTCAGTCATAAAATTCTCCAGCAAGGGGAAAAACCAATCGGGGACGGACCGGAATTGATTGGGTAGATGGGAAAAGTATCTTATTTCCTCTCAGGAATCAAATGAAGAAGACCGCCCATTGACGGTCTGTCGTCCGGGTTCTCAACGGCCCCGGGGAGGCTTGAAGCGATGTCTGCCTCTCTTTCGCACTGGCCCGCACATGGGAGAACCGCTGAAATTGAATCTGCCCCGTATCACGGCACACAGAGCGGAAAGCGGAATTGAAGGCAGGGAGGCGTGTCTGTGCAGGAAGGTCAAAGGGGGAACCCGGGAAACATCG
>CAYTJI010000303.1:0-3049 GCA_964438065.1 uncultured Desulfobacteraceae bacterium
GCTTTCAATACAGCATCGTCCCCTGATTCAAGGCCGACATGCAGCCTGGTGAGGCCCGCTTCATGCAATCGACGCAAGGATTCAGGTCTCTTATTGAGAGCTGTTTTTGCGCGCCCGTAGCTCGTCACTCTTTCAAGTGTCGGGAATGTCTGGTACAGAAACTCCAGGACCTCAATCAGATCCTGCGTTTTCATGATCAGGCTGTCAGAGTCGCCAATAAAGGCGGTCTTGACCCCTTCGGTGGTAAGCCAAAGGACATGATTCTGAACGGCGATCTGTTCGATCCGATCCCCACCGTTGTCCTTTTGTGCCCATTCCATAATCTCATCGGCATGGGCTTTCATGGCAAGAATATCCTTCTTGATATCCTCTACGGGTCTTAATTCAAGCCTGCGATAGTCCCACAGGACACCATAACAGAATATACATCTTCCCCATGGGCAGTATCGTGTTGCCCGAACGAGCAGTGAACGGGACTCGCTGGGCGGTCGAATCGGGGGACATTCATATTGAAGCAATGTTTTTCTCCTGTGATTTCAATCGATATGAATAACGGCAAAAATCGTAGCAAGGGCAGCAGAGGGAGTCAAGCAGAACATAAGGCCATAGAGCTTAACCAAATAGGATCTTTAGAAATTCCGGACATTGCCGATAATAGGATCATGGGACTTCGGTTTTCAGAAATCCCTGAAAACGATGGTTTTCATACCGACAACCCGCTATGGTATTGTCGGCAAGGTGGCGTGACGTTCCGATGTAACAAACTGAGATATCAACGTATTTCAGAATATTTGCCGGTACTGATCCTGAACCCGTTCCTTTTGCCGAGGAACCGTGGCGGAACGGACCTGCCCATGGCCGGACAGGCAACAGCTTGTAAGAAACAGTACAGGGGCTAACAAATCCGACATTGACGGAAAAAATGACAGATACTTCGGTCCTGGACAACAAATTTGCAAATACCGTGCAAGAAAAAGGCTATGCCTCCAAAGAGCAGATTGAACGCGCTTTTCAGGAACAGCAGCGCCAGGCACTGCAGGGGAATATCGTATCTGTTGGAAACCTTCTGGTTCAGGCGGAAATTATCACCCTGGAACAGCATGATGAAATTCTGGAATTTCACACCGAGAAAGATGAGCGACCATCCGATGGGGAAACAGATGCCGGTACCGTGCCGGCGCCCGAGGAAGACCGGGATTGGAATGACACAGATCCGCCCCCTGACTTGACCGGGGCTAAAAAAGTCCAGAATGACTCCGGTTTTGAATTGGCAATCCTTCCTGATAAATCCCGCGCCTACATCTATCCGCAGGGGGATGAACCACTTGATGTCGGACTGGAGGTCATCAAGGGACTGGTCCAGATAGAGGGAATCAAATTCGGAATAGCAGCGGACAGGAAAATCGCCGAGTATCTCGCATCAAGGCCTGCCAGGGGTGACCTGTTCAAAATCGCGCAGGGAAAATCATTTGTCCCGGGTAAACCTACAAAAATCAAATATCATTTTGATACCAATCCGCTGAAACCCGCCACAATTGATGAGTCCGGAAAAATCGACTATAAAAACCGGGGCAAAATCCCGATGGTAAAGGAAGGAGATCTTCTCGCCGAAATTATCCCGGGGACGGAAGGACAACCCGGTCGAGATATCTACGGTGGGATTGTTGATCCGCCGCCGCCGGATCTCGTTCATCTTTCATGTGGTATGGGGGTCAAAAAGAGTAAAGACGGACTTAAGGCATATTCCGAAATTTATGGCAGGCCTGAATTACTGGATAATGGCTCGGTCTGCGTCTCGGACACACTTTCCATCAGCGGTGACGTGGGCATTGAAACCGGGCATATCGAATTCGACGGTAAAATTGATATCCGTGGCGCCATACAGGAAGGTTACAGGGTTAAAGGCAAGACCCTTACAGCCGATGAAATTCACAAGGCCCAGGTAGACATAGAGGGAGATATTCTCATCCGGAAAGGGATCATCGGTGCGAATGTTGTGGCGGATGGAAAAGTCAAGGCGCGACACATCCGTGACGCAACGATTGACGCACTGGATGATATCATCGTGGAACGGGAAATCTATGAATCCCATCTTGAAACAAACGGTGTTCTCAGGATCGAACGGGGTACTATCCTGGGCTCAACCATCTCTGCGATGAAAGGAATTGAAGCCTCTGAAATCGGTTCCGAGGCATCCGACCCCTGTACGTTGATCACCGGTATTGATAACCGACTGGAAAAGCAGATCACAAGCCTGAACATGCAAATTGCGGAAAAAGAAAAACAACGCGAGAAACTGAAAACACTTTTGCATGAAGTCAGAGATCGGGTGCGCTCACTGGAGAACGACATCAAGGTCTGCGTTGAACAGAAAAACCAAACCATTTCAAAAGGCAATCAACTCAAGCAAACGCTTGAAAGTCTCAAAGAAACAGATGATAGACCAAATATTATAAAAGTATTAAATATAATAAAGACACTTAATTGTAAACTAAAGCAGACTCAAGATAAAATAGACAAACTAGAAAAAAACCGAAAACAATCTGAAACCGACATAGACCACAGGGATAATGAGATTCAAAAACTGGAAGAAGAAATTCGGGATCTGCAGAGTACGATAAAAAGTCTGCTTGAAAATACGAAAGTGAAACAGCCCGCAGCGGGCGTCCGGGCTACCGGAAATGTCTACGATCGCACCTCCATAAGAGGCCGTAATGCTTCTCTCATTATCAAAGGGATCCTTAAACACGTCTATATTCAGGAAATCAAAAACCCCGACCCGGACTCGGGCCCGAACTGGATAATGAATGTTTCCCGCATTTGATCTCACTGCCCGGGATTAAAATTTCTCCTTCCTGCAATCGGTTAATGGCATGTGTTCTTTAGAACCTAAAACCTGCATAAACTATTTTCAAAAAGGAAGTTATGCTTTTAATATTATCGAGTTATGGGAAAGTTGTGCTTGCATGACACGCATCAATTCGAATGCGGCCCTAAAGTCTTGGGTTTTTGAAAATAGTTTACCCTTCGGGAGCACCGATTTTATCCC
>CAYTJI010000304.1:0-3043 GCA_964438065.1 uncultured Desulfobacteraceae bacterium
ACTGCCGGTCGGTAGATGCCGTCATCGTTGTCGTGCCTCCCGGGGATGTCAATTACTGTCGGGACCGGATCGTTGAAAAATTCCGGCTGACAAAGGTTGAAAAAGTCGTGTCCGGGGGGAAAAGACGGCAGGATTCCGTCCGGATGGGCATCGAAGCGGCGGATAAAGACACGGAACTGATTCTGATCCATGACGGCGTTCGTCCGTTGATTACCGAACAAGCGATTGAACATATCATCGAATCAGCGCTGAGACACCGTGCAGTGATCAGCGGCCTGCCAAGCAGGGAGACCGTGAAAGAGGTTGACCAAAGAGGGCAGGTGATTAGGACCTGTGACCGGACACGGCTCTGGCTTATCCAGACCCCGCAGGTATTCCGGTATGAGGATATCCGCGAGGCACACCAGCGGGCCTTGCGGGAAAACTGGGGCGAGGCCACGGATGATGCGGCACTGATTGAAAAAATCGGGGTCCCGGTCCGCGTGATCGAAGGACCCGGAAATAATATCAAGGTCACAACGCCGGACGACCTGGCGGTGGTCCGGGTTCTCCTGGGGCTCTTACCCTGATCGGTGATTGATGACGGGTTGACACAGACATGATTCTGAAAATAGGCACAAGAGGAAGCAAGCTGGCCCTTGCCCAGAGTTACTGGGTCAGAGACAAGATCTGCAGCAGACATCCGGATCTGCAGGTTGATCTGGTGACGATAAAAACGACCGGAGACAGGATCCTGGATTCCCCTTTGAGCAAGATCGGAGGAAAAGGCCTTTTCGTGAAGGAAATAGAACAGGCACTTCTTGAAAAAAAGATCGATCTGGCTGTCCACAGTATGAAGGATGTGCCCGCAGAACTGCCGGATAAGCTCTGTCTGCCTGTTTTCCCGGAAAGAGAAGACCCGAGCGATGCCTTTGTGTGTTTTCGGAGACAGGGTCTGGAACAACTTCCCCAGAGCGCCCGGGTGGGCACCAGCAGTCTCAGGAGAACAGCCCAGTTGCGTCACATACGTCCGGACCTGAATATCGTCTCCTTGAGGGGAAATGTGGATACACGGCTCGGGAAGCTGGCATCCGGGGAACTCGACGGCATCATCCTGGCTATGGCCGGACTCAACCGTCTGGGGTATTGTGGCCGGATTTCCCAGATTATCCCTCAGGAACATATCCTGCCGGCCATCGGCCAGGGAGCACTCGGGTTGGAACTCAGACAAAACGACACCAGGACCATGGATCTGATCCGGTTTTTGAATCATGAGCCGACTGAAATCGCCGTCACGGCTGAGCGGGCGTTTTTGCACAAATTGCAAGGTGGCTGTCAGGTCCCGATTGCCGGGTTCGCCCATCTGCACGGAGGGATCCTTCGGCTGACGGGCATGGTCGCTGAAATTGACGGGTCCAGGATACTCCGGGATGAGATTACAGGTGGAACTGACCAGGCGGAACAACTCGGCGTAACCCTGGCGGAAAGACTTCTGCATGCCGGTGCAGGAGAAATCCTTGAGCGGGTTTACAGTACGTCCGTGTCCGACGGACGCACGTAAAAAAGGGCCGGGCACCTCCGTACAGAAACGCATGAGATAACACAATGACAAGTATCAGGAGAGGAAAGGTATATCTTGTAGGTGCAGGTCCGGGAGATCCCGGACTGCTCACGGTAAAGGGCAGGCAGTGCCTTCTGCAGGCGGATGTGGTTATTTATGATTATCTGGCAAATAGTGAATTTCTTGCATACGCAGGCGACCGGGCGGAACGGATCTACGTCGGCAAAAAAGGCGGTTGCCATACGATGAGCCAGGAAGAAATCAACCGTCTCATTGCAGCCAAAACACGGGAGGGGAAAACTGTTGTCCGACTGAAAGGTGGAGACCCCTATATTTTCGGCCGGGGCGGAGAAGAAGCCCAGGAACTGGCAAAGGCCGGACTGGATTTCGAGGTGGTACCGGGTGTCACTTCCGCCATTTCCGTGCCGGCTTATGCGGGCATCCCTCTGACACACCGGGATCTGACATCCACAGTCACGTTCATTACCGGCCATGAATCCCCCCTTAAGAAAGAATCAAGCATCGCCTGGGAAAAACTGGCCACAGGCGCGGGGACTCTCGTTTTTCTCATGGGAGTGGCGAATCTGCCCCGAATTGCCGCAGAGCTTGTGCGGCACGGCCGAAGCCCGGACACTCCAGTGGCCGTTATCCGGCGGGGGACACTCCCTCAACAGAAAACACTCACAGGGAAACTTGATGATATCTCCCGGATGGTCGAGCAGAGCAACATCAAACCTCCCGCGATTATTGTGGTAGGCGAGGTTGTCCGTCTCCGGGATGAGCTCAACTGGTTTGAAACAAGGCCACTGTTCGGCAAAAAAATCGTCGTCACCAGGGCCAGGGAGCAGGCGAGCGATTTCCTTTACGGCCTGAGCGTCCTCGGGGCGGACTGTATCGAGTTTCCCACGATTGAAATCGTTCCCCCGGATACATGGGATGCGCTTGACCGGGCCATCCGCGAACTGGAAAAATACCACTGGCTGCTCTTTACCTCCGTGAACGGGGTGTCCTGTTTCCTGAAGAGGCTGGCGTTTCTCGGAAAAGACGTACGAGACATGAAAGGGCTGAAAATCGGCGCCATCGGTCCCAGGACAGCGGAAACCTGGGCCCGCTTCGGCATCAGACCGGACCTGGTGCCCGATGAATACCGTGCGGAAGCGGTCGTGGACTGTTTCAGGAAACGCGGCACGCTTAAAGGAATCAGGATTCTGCTCCCCCGGGCCATGAAGGCAAGGGAAATCCTGCCTCAGGAATTGCGGAAGATGGGAGCGCAAGTGGATGTGGTGCCCGCCTACAAGACAGTCAGGCCCCAAACCCATTCCGGGCATGTCAGGGAACTGCTGGAAAGAGGAGAGCTGGACATGATCACTTTTACCAGTTCCTCAACCGTCGAGAATTTCACAAACATGTTCCAAACCGAACACGCGGAACTTCTGCGGTGGATGAAGAGGGTGACCATCGCCTGCATCGGACCGGTAACCGCGGAAACGGCCCGTCAAAAGG
>CAYTJI010000305.1:0-3035 GCA_964438065.1 uncultured Desulfobacteraceae bacterium
GGGTTTCGAGTTGCCGAAAGGCGGCAAAGGCGCATTTGGCGCGGGAGGTGATTTTTTGTAATTTCCGCATAACGAATTGCGTACAAACGCCGCCGTGCCTGCGGAGTGACTCACAAATATGCACGGATCTGAAAAGAGCCCCCACAGCCCGGGTTGCACCGAACTTCGTCGGGATTTATATGCCGCTAACAACACAGGAAGGCGCCGGGAGAAGTTTTTCAAATGCTTGCGTAAATGGGGGTTGGGCCGCAGGGGGCTCAGCCGACTTCAGCTTCTGATGCCCGGACCGGATCCGACGGGGTCTCGGCACGCCCCGCTCAAACGCACGCACCCCCGGCGATAACAGGGATCAAACACGAACGGCGTGAAAAACACATGGAACAGGTCATAACCCACGCGGGATTATGTTGAGCTCCCAGGCCTGTTTTTCGAGATCCTCCCTGAAATCCGGATGCGCCAGAGCCATAAGCGCCCGGGCCCGTTCCCAAACGGTCCTTCCCTTGAGATTGGCGACCCCGAATTCCGTAACAACACAACAGACATCCGTTCTAGGTACCGTGACGACCGTGCCCGGCGGATGACTGATGACGATTCTGGAAGTAATGTTCCCGTTTCTGTTTTTATAGGTGGAAGGAAGACAGATGATGGATTTTCCTCCGGGAGACAGATAGGCCCCCCGGGTAAAATCGAGCTGCCCGCCGGTTCCGCTGATGTGACGGTGTCCGCTGGATTCGGATGAGACCTGCCCGTACAGATCCACAGCCAGTGCGCTGTTGACACTTACCTGCCTATGATTCTGCGCAATGACGAACGGATTATTGGTATAGTCCACTGAAAACGCGGCAATCATCTGATTGTGATCTACAAAATCATAGAGTTTTCTGGAACCGACAACAAACGTGCAAACCGCCTTCCCCGGATTGAGGCTTTTTCTACTGTTCGTGATTACGCCGGCCTCGAACATCTCCATCATGCTTTCGGTAAACATCTCGGAATGCACGCCCAGGTTTCTTGCGCCGCGTTCGATGAGAAGTCTGCCGACCTCATCGGGCAATCCGCCTATCCCGAGCTGGATAGTCGATTCATCCTCGATCTGTTCGGCGACATGTGCGGCTATTTTTCTGTCCACTTCCGAAGGCCGCGCCGGGGTACTTTCATAAACCGCATAGGTGTCATTCTCCACGATATAGTCCACCTGCGAAATATGGATGCACTCGTCGTAACCACCCGGCAGCCAGGGCATCGAGGGATTCACCTCCACCACCACGATTTCGGCCACGTCACACAGGGCCTTGTTTTTTTCAACCGAACCGAAGTTGAAAAAACCCTGACGGCTCATGGGGGTCACTTCAACAAAGGCAATGTCCGGCCGGTGTGCGCATTGGGAGCGAAACAGTCCGGGCCCCTCATTGAGGTTATAAGGGATATAGGCGCAGCAGCCGTTGTCATGATGCTTCCTGGTAAATTCGGAAAAATGCCATTCATTATAGATAAAATGATCCCCGTTACCGTCCGCCCTGAGTATCTCCGGATCTTTCAGCGACAGGCAACTCCGGACCTTGACATCCTCCAGTTCCGCGGCCCGATCAGCAAGTGCGTCATCGATCAGTGTCGGAAAGCACAGAATGGACCCGTAATCGATCCACATCCCGGATTTCACCAGCCCCGCTGCGTCTGCGGGTGAAATTCTTTTTCTTTTATACTCCTTCTCATAACCCATTGCCATCTTCCTCTAATCCATCCTGCGCGGTGATCATAACGGCTCTTTCGGAGTCCTCCCCGGCTGAAACATCCGGGGGAAGCTCCGGACCCGCGCCAGGCGCAGGGTATTTCTCTTTTCGCATCAAATCCGCTCTTCTCTTAATAACTGGTACGGCATTTTTCAACATGAAAAATGCCGATGGAAACCGGCACCCGCCTCAATAGAAACGAATCCGGGCCTCTGCCGAAAAACCCAAAATTATGGCATCGATTTTGCATTAAGATTCTTTGCATTAAGATTCTCAAGATGAGACAAAACACCTGAGAGGAGGCTTTCCGTGCCGGGGGCATACCCCTTTTCAACCCGTTGGCAGAATGGATGGTCTGACTGGTATCCACATGCCGCAGCGTCATCCGGCAGAGGGATTCCGGCTTGTGACAAGGGCATCATTATTCACGCGCATTTTCCAGGAAAGGATCGTTTTCATGAGGACCCCAAAAAATGAAACCGAAAAAAGGCAGTATCCCAGGATTCAGAAACTCTATCTGGTATCCTATGTCAATGAAATTGACGGCCGTCAGATTTCGCCCGTTTCCATGGGAAGGACACTGAATATCAGTCAGAACGGCGTGGGCGTTGAAGTCTATCAACACATAGAAAAAAACTCCATCATGCAGATGGAAATCGCGATCGAAAATGCCGATTTCTCTGTCCGGGGAAGGGTCGTGCGTGTTCACGAAGTGGATGAAAAGGTATTTGTCCTCGGCATTCAGTTCGACGGGATCCATCCTGAACTTACCGGCAGGGATTCCCCGCACAGGGCGGTACAGTAGCAACTCCCGCATTTGTAGTCAGACATCCTCTCCGGCAGGTTCCCCGGAGAGAAATTCCCGGGCGACACCATAGAGCAGTTTTCGCCTTGATACGTTCTGCAGGGGCATCTCTTCCACACCCTTCAGATACGTTTCATTCTTTTCCGCCTCATTCCAGGCGCAATCCGACCCATACATAATGCGGTCACTGTAGTGTTCAATGAAGTCACCGTAACCCGCCGGATCCTTCGCCATGTAATCATACAGACCGGAAATATCCGTATAACAATTGCTGAAACCGTCGAGGAGCAGATGCATCTTCTTCCTGCTGAAACCGAAGTGCGGAAAATTCATGCGCAGACGCGGGAAACAGGAAAGGAACTCCTTCGCGAATTCGAAATGATGGCGGAGGTTCAGATGGCAGATAACGGGCAGGTTGTTCTTTTCTCCATAATCCATGACCCGCTGCTGCCAGTCCACGTAGACGGATTTCGAGATCTTCAGGATATCCGCAGGACTTT
>CAYTJI010000306.1:0-3029 GCA_964438065.1 uncultured Desulfobacteraceae bacterium
ACAGGCAGGCGCCGAGTTGGTGCAAAAGTGGTCGTTTTTCAAAGGTCTCCTATCACCTCAGGGCCGGACGGGGTATCTCATGGCTGAAGATTTTTATAAAATTCTGGGCGTTTCCAAAGACGCAGATCAGGAAACCATCAAAAAGGCCTATCGCAAACTTGCGAGAAAATGGCATCCGGACATCAATCCGGGAAATGATGAGGCCGAACAGAAGTTCAAGGACATATCCAGGGCCTATGACTGCCTGGGTGACAAGGAAAAACGCCGGCTTTACGATGAATTCGGGGAAGAAGGCCTGCAGTCGGGTTTTGATGCGGAAAAGGCGAGGCAATACAAACAGTGGCGTTCCTCATCCTACGCAGGCGGTGGGGCGTCCGAACAGGATTTCGGCAAATATCAAAGTTATGAAGATATCTTTGGAGATCTCTTCGGAGCTGAAACCGGGGGCGCGTTTTTTGGCCGGGGCGAGGACGGCTTCGGGACCCGCGCGGCCTCGCGGGGAGCGGATATTCAGCACGATATGGAGATCGATCTGATTTCCGCTCTGAAAGGTTTCGAGACCGAGCTGTCCATGCAGAAGACGAAGACCTGCGCCGGGTGTAAGGGTTCCGGAACTGACCCGAAATCACAGATGACGACCTGTACCGCGTGTGGGGGGTCGGGTCGTCTGGATGTAGCCAAGGGGCCCATGAAGTTCACCCGTCCGTGCCCGCAGTGCGGCGGACATGGCCAGGTGGGAAAGGTCTGCCCGCAATGCGGCGGAAGGGGGTACGTCGTGGGTACCGAGAAAATCAGGGTGACCATTCCGCCGGGTGTCAGGGAAGGTTCCCGGGTGCGGGTCGCGGGAAAAGGGGAGCCCGGGCCGGGCGGTGGACCGGCCGGTGATCTCTACCTGGTTATCCATGTGAGGCCGCATCCCGTTTTGAGAAGAGAGGGAGATAACCTCTATATGGATGTCCCCGTTACGGTCCGCGAAGCCATGGCGGGCGGCACGATCACTATCCCGACGGTAGATGGAAAGGTTCAGCTTCAGGTTCCTCCCCGGAGTCAGAGCGGGCAGATCCTCAGGCTGAAGGGAAAGGGTGCTGTGAACCTGAAGACGAAAAAGAAGGGCGATCTCATGGTCAGACTGGTTGTAAAGGTCCCTCGGACAAATGATCCGGAAATTCTGGAAGCAGCCAGGAAAATGGACAAATTTTACGAGGGGGATCTGAGAAGGGATATCCGGCTGTAGAGGGATTTCTGAAACATCCCCTGTGGCGGCCGGCCCGGAATCGGATTTATTCGGTCCCTGCGCGTGGGCGTGTATGACGGGCCTGAGATTCTCCGGGCCGGATTCGTACCCGAATCAGAGGCGATGCTTCAGCCTTTCCTGCAGGTACTTCGCCAGGTCTTCCAGGATTGCGTCAAACTGGTTTCTCATCTCCAGCATGTTTTTCCTCATCTGAAGAATCACTTCAATCCCGGGCAGGTTGACATCCATCTCTTCAGAAAGGATTTTGGCCAGACGCAGGTTTTCCACATCTTCCCGGGAAAGCAGTTTGTCCGACGCGTTCTCACGGCATACGGGGCAGATGATCTCTTCTTCCTCAAGATTTCGAAGAAAATCGCCGTCGATTTCAAATCGTCGGATGACCTCAGTAACAGTCCAGAATTTTTCTGCCATATTTGTGATCCAAGCGGTTTGTTGTTCCGGATAAGTCATACCTGAATAACATAGCATATTTTCACAAATCAGGCAAAGAGAATGAAGACGGTCTCATTTTCCGTTGCCGTATGTTTGAAACCTAAAACCTGCATAAACTATTTTCAAAAAGGAAGTTATGCTTTTAATATCAGCGAGTTATGGGGACGGTCACGGATCCGATCAGCGCCTTGACCCTTTTTTCGATCTCATCTCTCACTTCCCGCATGAAATCAACGGATTCCCCTTCCGGGTCGGGAAGGTCCCATGTCAGTTGTCCGGCCCCGGGAACCGCCGGGCATGTCTCTCCACAGCCCATGCTCACGACCAGTTCCGGGCGAAGGCCGTCGGATTCCGTGTCAATGGCACTCGGGCGGCAAAACGCCATGTCGAGACCTTTTTCACGCATCACCTCAACCATTCCGGGATCCACCGCATCTGCAGGTGCACTGCCGGCACTTCGCGCATCGATCCTGTCTCCGGCATGGTATCGGGCGAACGCGGCTGCCATTTGACTGCGGCAGGCGTTGCGCGTACATACGAACAATATTTTTTTCCGCCTCAGAAAGCGGCCGACCAGATCAGCCGCCTTCTTCCTGGTGTCATTCAACGCACTGGGGTGCCTTTCAATATCCGTGGGACCTTCTATCTTTTTGTACACCAGGCCCCCCTCAAATCCGGCGCCCACGGCGTCAAAGAAGTATTTTGCCGTAAGGCTGATCCCTTCGAACAGGTCCTTGCCTTTTGTCGCTCCCACAGACAAAAGGAGTCCCAGCCGCCACTTTCTTCCCGGATCCTCCAGATTGTGAATGTATTTCCTTGCCCAAAGGACCTGTGACCTGTCGATCAGCCCTTTGATCTGAGCGGTCGCCCCGTAGAAAAACACAGGCGTCGCCATCAGAATGATGTCCGCCTCACGCAGCAGCGGGAATACCTCCTGCATGTCATCATCAATCGGGCAGAAGGCCTTCTTCTCGCAATTCCCGCATCCCCGGCACGGATGGATATTCATCCGGGGGACATCCAGATACCGGGTCTGCGCCCCGAGGCTTTCGGCCTGATGCAGAAAAGCGGAGAGAAGTTTGCTGGTGTTCCCGTTTTTGCGCGGACTGCCCTGAAGCCCAAGTACGAACATCTCCATGCTCCTTTCAAATGTTTAACGATTTTTCCGCCACGATGGCCGCTACCCCCTTGCGATTTTCTACCTAAAACCTGCAAGCGTCGTGTTTGCCGAAGACCTGCCTGCAGCAGGCAGGTGCAAGGCGGCAGGGGCGTAGACGTACGACGATGATTCAAGTCCTTGCCAACGCCGTCCCGCCTCCAGGCGGGATAAAATCGGCGCTCC
>CAYTJI010000307.1:0-3024 GCA_964438065.1 uncultured Desulfobacteraceae bacterium
CAACGCCGTCCCGCCTCCAGGCGGGATAAAATCGGCGCTCCCGCGGGGTAAACTGAAAAACCCAAGACTTTATGGCCGCATTCGGATTGATACGTGACATGCAAGCCCGGCATTTCCATTACTCATTAAGATATTAAAAATATAACTTCATTTTTTGAAAACAGTTTATGCAGGTTTCAGGTATCAGAAAAAACAGCGGATCCCATGGTGCGGGGGACGTTGCTTCCGGCCCGCCTCCGGCGGGTGAGCGCGACATCCGAATAGCCCGCTTCGCCCCGGACACTTTGGGATGTTACTCACCGGGGTTGGAAAATTGACACTCCATTCGCATCCAATCTGATTCTGTGTTTGCCGGGGACCGTGTCCTGGGCACCGGAACCAGTCGCGCGGGTCCACTGGAACCGGCCTCTGAAAACCGGCGTTTTTTAATCCCCTGGGAACGTAAAAACCGGACTCGCACAGTGGCACAAGAAATGCATTCACAGAGTCGGAGTATGTGCTCTCACCCGAGCAGTCAGTCTTGATCCAGGAGAGATATGTTGATGCGCCGTATTCAGACGGATGGCGGATTGGACGTCAAATCAAAATTAAAGGAAGCGGATGTCTATTATTCCATGGGATTGTTCGAGGAGTCTCTCGGCGTTTACCTGGCGCTTGCTTCCGGGGATGGAGAGATTGATCCGGAAAGTATGCACATAATAAATCAAAAAATCGCGTTCCTGAAAGGTAAGATTGCGGAACAGGAAAAGACCGGGCCGGGCGAAATGACACCCGGGCATGTGGAAGTCGTCAAGCAGGAGCTGTCAGCCCAGGGCAGTTTTGATGAGGCCCTGCACAGTGCCTCGGCGCTTAAGGAATTGGGGTTGATCGAAGAAGCCATCGGTCAGTACCAAATACTGTTGACGGTGGACAATCCGGTCGAGGCCATTGTCCCCGAACTCGCAGAATGCCTGCTGAAGAAGCTTTCCCCGAGCAAGGTGATCAGCAGCATCGCGGATGTGGCGGACAGAAACCGGTTGAGCGGGAAGAAACGGGCTGAAGTAAATTATTTCCTTGCCGTGGAAATGGAAAAGGAAGGGCACAAGGATCTGGCTCTTGACCTGTTGAAAGAAGCCTCGGACCTGGATCCGGAAAACCGGGCGGTGAGAGACAGGATCAATGAACTCATGACCGATCTTTCCTCAGGTTCCCGATATGATTACCTCCTCAATATGAAGATCGTGACCTCCGAGCAGCTTCAGAAGGCACTGGCGCTTTCAAAGAAAACAAAGAAAAGCCTGGAGTTTATCCTGATCGATCAATTCAAGATCAAAAAAGAGGATGTGGGAAAATCCCTTTCCCTGTTTTACGGCTGCCCCTTCGTGAGTTTTGATCCCAAAATGGACGTGCCTGTCGAGTTGATCCGGAATCTGAAAAAGTCATTTCTGCTCCATGACGTCTGGGTGCCGATGAACTGGAGCAAGAAAGGGGTTGAGATTCTGCTTGACGATCCCAGGGACCTCCGGAAGACCGGGCAGATCAGAGGGCTGATAAAGACCCGGAAGATCATCTTTTCCGTGGGCATCCGGGAAGATATCATCCAGTTTATCAACCTCTTCTTCGACAACATTACAAATCGGGAGGAGCAGGTCGAAGTGGTCGTGGATGAACTGGACTTTGTCCAGGACATCTCCTTTGAAGAGGAGGAGGAATACGACGACACGGATGAGGATGTTGATGAAGCCTCGGGACAGGTGGTCAAGCTGGTGGACCAGATCCTGGTGACCGCCTACCGGAAGGAGGCGTCCGATATTCATGTCGAGCCATCCATTGTCACCAAATCGACCGGCATCCGGTTCCGGCTGGATGGTGTGTGTCAGGAATACCTGCAGCTTCCCAATTCCATGGCCAGGGGAATCCTGTCCAGGCTCAAGATAATGGCGGGTCTCGACATTGCGGAAAGACGACTGCCGCAGGATGGAAAAATAAAATTCAAACGAAAGGGCATCCCCCCGTTTGAGCTTCGGCTGGCCACCATTCCCACTGCCGGCGGATTCGAGGACGCCGTGCTGAGAATTCTGGCCAAGGCCGGAGCCATGCCCCTGGACAAGATGGGCCTGAGCGAACGGAATCTGGATGTGCTCAAAAGGATTATCGAGAAGCCCTACGGGATGGTGCTTGTCGTGGGCCCCACCGGTTCCGGCAAGACCACGTCCCTTCATGCCGCCCTAGGCTACATCAACAAACCCGGTATCAAGATATGGACGGCTGAAGATCCGGTCGAGATCACTCAGGGGGGGCTGAGACAGGTGGAGGCCAAACCGAAGATCGGCCTTGATTTCGGGAGGATCATGCGGGCGTTTCTGAGAGCGGACCCGGACGTCATCATGATCGGCGAGATGCGGGATCACGAGACCGCCTCCATCGGCGTGGAGGCATCTCTGACCGGTCATCTTGTTTTCTCCACCCTGCACACGAACAGCGCCCCCGAAACCATTACCCGTCTGCTGGACATGGGGCTGAATGCGCTCAATTTTTCAGATGCATTTCTGGGTGTCATGGCCCAGAGGCTGGTCCGGCGGCTGTGCCCGGATTGTCGTGAGGCCTATCATCCATCGGAAGACGAGTTCGAGGATATCGTGAATGATTACGGGAAAGAATATTTCGCAAATTCCGGGATTGAGTACGGGCCGGATACGGTCCTGTACCGGCCGAAGGGCTGTGACCGGTGCTCCGGCACCGGATACCGGGGCCGGTTGGGTATCCATGAACTGATGGAAGGCACAAAAGAGATCAAACATCTGATCAAGATCCAGGCCGACACGGAGGATATTTTCCGTCAGGCAATCGGGGAGGGAATGGACACCCTCAAACAGGATGGAATCAAAAAGGCGTTTCAGGGGGTTACGGACATCAGTGAAGTCAGGAGAGTCTGTATCAATTAAGGCGCGGACAAGACGGTCTTTCGAGGATCGGGTCAATCCGCCATAAATGATGATTTTTGTTCAAGATCAAGTCGAAGATCCCGGACTTTGAGCGGGGGCA
>CAYTJI010000308.1:0-3003 GCA_964438065.1 uncultured Desulfobacteraceae bacterium
AGGTGGATGGCAGGCCGGACGACCGGCGTTCCCGACTCGGGGTGGCTCGGGCGATGGCTCGACGGCTACCTCTCCTCGGGCCCCGACCTCTTCGCGGCCGCCGAGATCGGCCATTCGTTGCCGCTCCACCTGATCGGCAACCGGTCGGTGGGGACCACGGTGCCGGTCGGGCAGCCGGAGTTCGGCGTCCCACGCGAGTGGCGAGCTGGCGCCGACCGTTCGTTCTTCGATGATCTTGACCGGTGCCGGCAGCGCGCCGGCCCGGAGCACAATGGCCAGATCCCGCGCTTCCTCCATGGTGTAACGCCCGGTAATCTGGGCCCTCCCGCCAGCGATTCTGTCCTGTATGACGGGTGCGGAATTCACCTTGTTGTCCAGAACAATCGCCAGCCTTTTCTTGATGTTTTCACCGGTGATTTTTTCAAAAAGTCTGGCACCCCTGGAGTTGAAAGTAAGAGAGACGTAGGGTTCATTGTACCGGTTGATCTGGACTCTTGCATCCGTGATGTATTGACCGGTAATAAGGACTCTTTTTTTCAGGAGATAGGGGATTTTTTCACGGAGACCGGTTTTGGGGTTGACCCCGTAGTGGTAAAGGATCTCATCTCCGGGCGGAATGTTGCCTTTGAGTGCTTCATCAACACTGTGTTCGTCATCCACCAGCTTGAATTCGAGAAGAGCGGTTTTTCCGATAAGAGCGATGGCCCTTTTGGGATCCTTGATTCCCGGCAACTGGATCAGTATCCGGTCGTTTTCCTGGGGCCGGATATCCGGTTCGCTTACCCCGAACTGGTCTATCCGGTTCCTGATGGTCTCCAGTGCCTGATCAACAGCGAGCTTTTTCAGGCGGGTCACCGCCTGTTCATGCAGTACCAGTTGGTAGACAGGCCTGCCGCTATTCGGTGAGACCAGGGACAGATCAAAATCAGGATAATTATCCTTTACCATATCGGCAAAGGTCTCGGCGTCCTTGGGCCGGATCAGGGTAATGACAATTTTCTGAATGCCCTTCCTTTTCAGGTCCAGGTAGCGCACCCGGTTTTTTCTGAGATCGTGCTTCAACTCTTCAACAACCCCTTCAAGGTGACTTTCGACGGCCTTCTGGGATTGCACTTCCAGCACGAGGTGCATGCCGCCCTGAAGATCGAGCCCGAGGTGGATTTTCTGGCTGGGCAGGATGTTCGACCACCATGTCGGCATTTTGTCCGCAATTGTCGGGACGAGATAAAGGAATGCGATCAGAATTGAAAACAAACCAATTACGGCACGCGATCCTAAGTTTTTCGGCACTTGCTACTCCCTGGTGGTGTTTTGCGTCTACTGGCTTTTACCGATCACGGCGGATATGGACCCCCGCGAGACCTTGACCCGGACTTTCGGAGCAATTTCCATGGTCACGATATCGTCCGTCAGGCCGGTGACTGTGCCGTGGAGTCCGCCTGAGCTGATGACCCGATCACCTTTCTTCAGGGCGTTCAGCAATTCCTTGTGTTGTTTGGCCTTCTTCTGTTGGGGTCTGATAAGCAGGAAATAAAAGATCGCAAACATCAGGATCAGGGGAACGAAGGCGGTAAAGCCTCCTCCTTCCTGTCCTCCTGTAGCACCTCCGCCACCCGTTCCCATTGCATAAGCCAGGAAATCCATTCGAAAACCTCCTCATCGATATTTTTTATAAAATGATTGTCTGAATTGCTCCATCCGGTTTTTTTCAATCGCCTGTCTGATCCCCTTCATCAGGGAAGAATAATAATACAGGTTATGGATCGTGCTGAGCCGGTAGCCAAGCAGTTCCCTTGCCATGAAAAGGTGCCTGAGATACGCCCGGGAATAATGGGTGCAGGTATAACAGCCGCAGTTTTCATCCAAAGGCGCTCCGTCATCCGTGAAGCGGGCATTTCTGATATTCAGCTTTCCATTTTCCGTGAACAATGTACCGTTTCGCGCGTTCCGGGTGGGCATGACACAGTCGAACATGTCAACGCCGCGTGTCACCGCTTCCACAATATCTTCAGGAGTTCCAACGCCCATCAGATACACCGGCTTGTCGTCCGGGAGAAAAGGCCTTGTTTCTGAGACGACCCGGATCCTGGTCTCAGCATCTTCTCCGACGGAAAGGCCCCCGATGGCATAGCCGTCGAAACCCATGGCAACGAGTTCCCGGGCGCATTTTTCTCTCAGATCCGGGTAAACGCCTCCCTGTATGATCCCGAAAAGGGCCTGATTTGATGGTCTTTCATATGCCATGCATCTTTCAGCCCACTGACGGGTCAACCTGACGGTGTTTAGAACATAATCATGATCCGCAGGATAGGGCGCGCACTCGTCAAAGGCCATGATAATATCCGCACCCAGGGCCTTTTGAATTTCCATGGCCTGTTCGGGCCCGATGAAATGTTCTGAGCCGTCAATATGAGACCGGAAGGTGACACCGTTTTCCGATATCCGCCTCAGGCCGGCCAGGCTGTATACCTGGAATCCACCACTGTCCGTCAGGATCGGGCCGGTCCAGTTCATGAACCGGTGGAGTCCGCCGAGTCGTTCTATGATTCCGTGTCCCGGTCGGAGATAAAGGTGGTATGTGTTGGCCAGGATAATCCTGACGTCTGCAAGAATCAGATCTTCCGGTGATACGGCCTTTACCGAACCCTGCGTGCCCACGGGCATGAATACCGGTGTCTGGAAATCTCCATGCGGCGTACGGATCTGTCCCACCCGGGCATGGGTGGTCTTGCATTTATGGTGTATATGGAATTTCAAATAGCTTCATTTAACGGTTCGGAAAAATGCCGGTATCGGCGTTACGCATCCGGCAAACATTTTTCCAAAGGTTTACAAAATCAGCATGGCATCACCATAGCTGTAGAACCGGTACCCTTTCTTGATTGCCGAGGCGTATGCGTCCCGGATTCGCGCGGGGCCGGCAAACGCGGAAACCAGGAAAAGCAGGGAACTCTTCGGGAGGTGAAAGTTGGTAATGAGAATATCAACAACCCTGAAGGAAAA
>CAYTJI010000309.1:0-2993 GCA_964438065.1 uncultured Desulfobacteraceae bacterium
AACGTGAGGGCCCGGCCCGTGGCCGTATCCGTGACCGTCTTTACCCGGTTGCCCGCGTCCCGGGCCAGTTCAAGCCGATTTCCCGCGCCGTTCTCCATCCATAAAAGCGCCCCCGCGGCCGAAAATCCGTACCGGGCCCCATTCAACCGGTACCATACATATCCATCGGCCTCGGCCTTTACATGGGAGCGTTCCCCGAAAACCCCACGGTACAGCCCGGTTCCGTCATCTGAAAAATAACATCCCCTTCCCGTCCGATCAATGATCTTCACAAAGGTCCTTCCCGCCGTTTCAAACGAGGGATCAAGGGAGACCCCGTACGTATGGCTCCAGCCCCGGCCCAGAGAACCCGCGATCCCGGACCGGCTGTTGTAACAGGCGGAAAACGAAAACCCCACCCGGTTGGGCGAAGAAAACCGGAGGTCCGTCCGGGTCTCCACCATGTTTCCGTTCAGGATACGGACCCTCTCCCCCACCAGGCCCCCGCCTCCCTGCTGTTCATCCTTCTCTAACCCGTAATCCAGGTCTTCCGGCAGGGGAACAACCGTTACCATCGCCGAATCCGTCGCCGTTCCCCCGGGACCCGTCGCCGTGATGGTGTAGGTCGTGGTCCCGGCGGGGGACACCGTAATGGATCCGCTGCCGCTTACCGCGCCTATCCCGTTATCGAGGGAAACGGCATCCGCGTTCACCGAGGTCCACGTCAGCACAGCGGACTCCCCCGCAGGGATCGTTCCGGGAGCCGCCGACAGGGACACGGTCGGGACCGGCGGACCCGTTGTTACGGAATAGGTGAACGAAAATCGCCTCCTCCTGGAATTGGAGAAGGTCCATGTCTTGGCCGCGCTTATCGCTCCCGGTAAAAGCGCGCCGGACGATATTGAATATTCAAAATAGGGTTTGCCGTCACCGGTGGTCCCGTCGGGGTTGGCCACGCTCACGCGCGCGGGGCGGATGCTTTCGATCACGACCTTCAGAGGGCTTGGCAGGGCACGGGTTGAGATGTTTTTCAACGAGACGTCAAAAGATGTCGTCTTTGCCCTCCGGTTGCCTCTCATCCTTGATTTTATCAGCACGACCATCCCCGTTTCGCCTTCAGGCGGAGGGGTGTCTTCCGTCACAAAATAAGACCATGAAAACCTTTTGCCGCGGCGATTGGAGAAGCGCCATCTTTTCTTCCGGGTCTTTTTCCCAGGCAAAAGTCGCCCGGAGGGGGTTGTATATTCAAAGTAAGGTTTACCGTCTTCCGTGGTCCCGTCGGGATTGACGACCTTCACACCCCGCCTGTTGATTCCTTCTATCACAACTCTCAATGGGGTTTTGAGAACATCTCCGGATATGTTTCTCAACGAGACACGAAAAACAGCCTTTTTCGCCCGGGGATTACGCGTTAACCTCGACTTCATCAACCGCACTTTTCCCGTCACGTCCGTCTCGGCATATGAAAAAGAGGCCAGCGCAACAAATCCGCAGAGGACCGTCACCGAAAGCACAGGCCACTTCATCCTTGTCCCTTTTTTGGTCATTCTTTACTTCCCCCGATTCTTCTTTACTCCAAAAATGAAACAGCAGGTATTTTAAGCTTCCCCCTTGATCCTGACATCCCGACACCCGCCTATCTTCCGGATCTTCCTGTTTTCCCGCCCACTTGATCACGGACAATCCCATCTCCACTTCTTTTTCCAGCGCATGCCCACATGATACTTTTTTGGATAAAATCCGACACAGTAACAATAATCTCTGTCGTATGGCGTGCAGGGATACTTGGAGCAGGTCCCGTTGGAATGCCAGCGGTTCATGCGGTTCCCTCCGATATAGGCGTCCTGATACTTATATCCTCCTTCAATACACTCGAATACGCTGGTGCAGTCGCAGATACCGGGATCGGGATCCAGTGTCCCGCAGGAGATATCTTCCACCAGGACCCAGTGCCCGTGGTCCGGGTTTCTGACGGAGATCTCTCCACTTTCATTGCAGGCGTCAGTAACCGTTATTTCGGCGGAGCCGCATGCCGTATCGTCCGCCCATAACTGCAATGTCTCCGAGTCGCTATCGGTCGTGGCGGTCGTCGGTCCCGTCACATCATCAAAATGAAAGCCCGTTCCACTGACCGACCAGTGATACGGGCCGCAGGTCGCTCTGCCCGAGGCGATGGAAATCGTCACAAAACCGTTCCGGGCGACGGTCTCGCCGGTACTGGAAACAGCCGGTTTCTCCCCGTTACAATCACATCCCGTTTTCCATCCCGGGGGAATGACGTGATTTCCCGTGATCGAAGGAACGCCCCGACCCGTGTCGCACCCCACCGGGGGCGTCGGATCTCCCGCGACAACCGGTCCCGCCAGCAGGGCATACAAAAAAAGCTGAAAAACCATGCCGCCCATCGTGAATCTCTTTCCCGCTTTCATTCCGCTCCCTCCCAGCTATCGTGTTACAGACATGATGTTCTCCGAATGGAATCACTCCCCGCAAGACCGCACGTTTGTCCCCATCTCGTTCTGAAAGCTAAGCAATAGCCATGCCGAATCTCGAATTTTATTGGGGATGAAGGTGGATTATTACCGAAAACAACAGTTGGCATCAGAATAATATTTTATTTCAATGGGTTATAGAATGCTGTCGTGACGATGAAATTCAAAAACAGCCGTCGTCAGCGGTTCCCCTGAACCGGTCGGGTAAAGAAAAACCGCGAAAGTGCACAAAAATCAGGGCACCACCGCCCTGATTTTTGTGCACTTTCGCGCGACCGCCCATAACAAGAACAGCAATCCTTCCGGCACACGACGGCCTCTCATCTGTCCCGGAACTGCACGCGGTGATGTCCGGTCATGCCGCTGATCGCACTGTCAGGCAGGATTTTTCAAATGCAATGCTTGCCGCCGATTAAAAAATACTTTAAACATCCAAAGTTGCTTATGCAGCTTAAAAGCGCTATTTGATTGCCGAGGCAATGCATCGTTTCTGGGACCGATGGATGAAGCGGCCAGGGGGTA
>CAYTJI010000310.1:0-2969 GCA_964438065.1 uncultured Desulfobacteraceae bacterium
TGCCTGCTGCAGGCAGGTCTTCGGCAAACGCGACGCTTGCAGGATTTAGGTGATAATCAAACAAGGAGTTCCATATGGTCAGAGTAACCTGTATCGGGGGTGCCGGGTCGGTAAGCGGGTCGTGCTATCTGGTCGAAAGTCCCGGTGGCAAGCGCGTGCTTGTGGACTGCGGGCTGTTTCACGGTGGCAAACAGATGGAGGCCCGCAACTGGGAGGACTGGGGGTTTGATCCGGCTGCCATTGACGCCCTGTTGTTGACACATGCACATATTGACCACAGCGGGAGAATTCCCAGGCTTGTAAAGGATGGTTTCAAAAACAGAATCATAACGTCTCCGCCGACCGCGGAGTTGTGCGGGATCATGCTCCCGGATTCGGGTCATATCCAGGAGATGGATGCGGAATGGCAGACGCGGAAAAACAAACGGCAGACGCGGGGGGAAGTGCGTCCGCTTTACACGGTTGAGGATGCCGAGGCAAGCCTGAAGCGGTTATCCCCCGTGAAAAGAGACCGGATGATTGATGTGGGGCCGGGTATCAAGGCCCGGCTGAGGAATGCGGGACACATTCTGGGCTCCTGTATTGTTGAATTGTGGATCCGGGAAAAGGGGGAGACGGTCAAGATCGTTTTTTCCGGAGATCTGGGCAGGAAGGACCAGTTGATTGTGCGGGATCCTCATGAAGTTTTCGATACAGACTATCTTTTCATCGAGTCCACCTATGGCAACCGTCTGCACCGTTCGTTTGAAGACAGCAGATATGAACTTCTGGATGCCATTCACTACAGCGTTTCGCACGGGGAAAAGGTGATCATTCCGGCCTTTGCCGTGGAAAGGACCCAGGAAATTCTCTATATCCTGGGCGAATTCCGCCGTGAGGGCCTTCTCCCGGACATACCCGTGTACCTGGACAGTCCCCTGGCCATCAAGGCAACAGAGATCTTCAAGAAAAACAGGGCCTGTTACGATGAAGCAGCACAGACAATTCTGGAAAAGGGATACGATCCTTTTGACATGCCGAACCTGTATTTTACCTCCAGTACAAACGAGTCCATGGCCATCAATGAACGCCCGGGTTCGGCCATTGTCATTGCGGCCAACGGCATGTGCACGGCGGGCCGTATCAAACATCATCTGAAGCACAATCTCTGGCGGGAAGGTGCAAGCCTCGTCATTGTCGGATTTCAGGCCAGGGGAACGACCGGCAGGAAAATTGTCGAAGGCGCAAAACAGGTCAAGATATTCCGGGAAAATGTGGCCGTAAAGGCGAAGGTGTTCACGATCGGCGGGTTTTCAGCCCATGCAGACAAGAAAGACCTGCTCCAGTGGGTATCTCATTTCGAGTCACGGCCGGGGGTTTTTGTGACCCACGGGGAGACGGAGGCCAGTGAGACCCTGGCCCGGGAGATCCGGGAGCGTTTCAACCTGGAAGCCCATGTCCCGAGGTGGAAAGAACGGCTGATCCTCAGTCCGAAGGAAGTGTCCTTTGAGGCGCCTGCAGTCAGTGAGGAACCGCGCGATGCGGGCACGGAAATGCTCAATACCGTCATCGACCTGGAAAATGAGCTCAGGAGGTTGAAGAAACGGATCAAATCCAGGGAGGTGGAAAAACAGATCGGGGATGAGGATGTGGAGCGGTTGAAATACGTCCGGGAAGAGCTCCAGGCAATCCTGCCGTAGCAAGCGGTTTCTCCCCTGGCTGTTTCTGATCCCGCCTCCAGGCGGGATAAAATCGGTGCTCCCGGAGGGTAAAATATTTTCAAAAGCCGCAGTCTTTATGGCCGCATCCAAATCGATGCGTGTCACGCAAGTACAACGTTCCTATAATTCGCTGATATTAAAAGCATAATTTCCTTTTTGAAAATAGTTTATGCAGGTTTTAGGTAAAACATTGTACGACAGGCGGGAAACAAATTTAGTGTCCATCCATAAATGAAATTCGGGGCACGAACAGGCAGGCAAGTGATCCTGCGGATTGACGCAGGGATTGCGGAAAAAGGCCATTTATGGATGGACACGAGTTAAGCACATGAAGAGAGATATGAAAGGGTATACAGGCAGAATACTGATTGTGGATCTGTCGACATTCGGGATTAGGGAAGAGGAAATCCCGGACAGGGTTTATGAGAATCTGCTGTCGGGTATCGGGCTGGGCGCCTATTTTTTGTATAAGCACATGCCGGCCGATGCAGACCCTCTGGGGCCGGACAATATCCTGGGGCTGCTGAGCGGGCTTCTGACCGGCAGCGGAAGCCTGATGACCGGCCGGTGGATGGCGGTGTGCAAATCCCCGCTGACCGGCGGTTGGGGGGATGCGAACTGCGGGGGGACGTTTGCGCCGGCCATCAAACAATGCGGTTACGATGCCATATTCTTCAAGGGGATATCTGAAAAACCCGTATATCTGTATGCGGATGACGACGGGGCTGAATTGAGAGACGCCGCTCATTTGTGGGGAAAAGATGCCATAGAGACGGAAGATATTCTGAGAAAAGAATGCCGGAAAAAGAAAAAACCCGATGTGGTTGTGATTGGTCCGGCCGGTGAAAAGTTATCTCTGATTGCGGGCATTTCAAACTCCGGAGGCAGAATCGCCGCCCGTTCCGGGGTCGGCGCGGTCATGGGATCAAAACGTCTGAAGGCCGTTGTTCTGAACGGTTCGGGACGGGTCGGGATACAGGACCGGGAGGCTATGAAAGCCTACAGCAAGGAATTCGCCGAAAAGGTGAAAAACGCCAATTTGCCGAAGTTCTTGAAGGGGGCCCTCTTCCCGTTGCTCAGCATGCTCATGGCCGGGGCCAAAAAGTCTTCCACCGTGGACGGAATGATGAGTGTCATGATGACAAAAAAATACGGCACGGCTTCAAACAATACCATGGGACTGCCCAACGGCGACACGCCGGTAAAAAACTGGAAAGGATCTGTTGCGGATTTCAAGTGGAGAAAATACAGAAAATTGAACCCTGATTT
>CAYTJI010000311.1:0-2968 GCA_964438065.1 uncultured Desulfobacteraceae bacterium
TTCCCGATTTTCATTCAGCAATTAACCGGATGAAAGAAAGAAATCCCGTTTCGCGCTGTAATCAGGCAGGCGGCTCACCGTCACCAGATAGATCCGGCGTTAATCCAGGCCATCATCATGGCCGAATCCGGATACAATCCCCGGGCGGTTTCCAAAAAAGGGGCCAGAGGTCTTATGCAGTTGATGCCCCGGACCGCTGAAGCCCTCGGTGTCAAGGACAGCTTCAACCCGGAACATAACGTGAATGCGGGGGTCGCGTACTTCAAAAAACTCCTCATCCAGTTCGACGGGGACGTGAGGCTGGCCCTTGCCGCTTACAATGCGGGAAGCTGCAAGGTGAGAAAATACCGGGATATCCCCCCCTTCAAGGCAACCCGGTATTATGTCCGAAAAGTGTTGAAGTACTACAACTATTACAGAGAGCAGATGAACCGGAAAACAGACAGGACTTGCTGGGATATCCGCGGCAATATTCATTCCGCCAATCACGGAAGCACGTAAAACCTTATTCGATCCGGGTCGGCAAACCTCCTGTGACCTGAGTTGCAGCTGGATTCTGTCGATCTCATCCCTGTCTCCCCCCTGATGGCCGGACAGAAGATTCATACCTGGTAAGATCCAGTTTCTTCAGGTGGGCGCTCGGAACCCTGACCTGCTCCTCAAAGGCCCAGGATCTTCTTCAATCCTTTCGCGTTCCGAACGGCATGGCCTTCGGCGTCGTTATCAAAATACACATAGGTATCCTTGCCCCAGGCACGTATCTTCCGGGCCCACATATTCAGTTCATCCTCAGAATAGTCGGACCTGTAAAGTTCGTGCGCCCCGTGGAGCCGGATGTAGACAAAATCGGTCGTCAGAACCTCGCAAAGCGGGTATCGCCCTGCGGTATCCGCAATGCACAGGCCAACCCCGTATGTGCGGAGGATATCAAACACCTGTTCGCTGATCCAGGAAGGATGCCGGACTTCCAGTACATGGCGGAAACCCGCCTTCAATGCCCGACAGAATTTCCCGAGGACATCCGCCTCAAAAGGAAGACCGGGCGGCAGCTGGAAAAGGACCGGGCCCAGTTTCTCCCCGAGTCCGGAAGCCGCCCCATAGAATCTTTCGAGCGGTTCCTCAGGTTCCCTGAGACGCCTGGTATGCGTAATATACTTGCTTGCCTTGACCGCCCAGATGAAATGATCCGGTGTCCGTGCATGCCAGTTCCGGAATGTCCTGAAATCCGGAAGCCGGTAAAAAGTCGCGTTCAGCTCTACCGTATCGAAAACAGTGCTGTAATATGACAACCATTCTTTTTTCGGGCAGCGGACGGGATAAAATATCTCTCTCCAGTGGGGATAGGTCCACCCGGACGTCCCGATTCGGATAACCTGTGACATCAGTACGTATTTCCAATCATGCAGGCATTTAATCCGCCGGGGATGCCGTATTCATCAAGGCTTCAATCTCCTCAATCTCGATGGGTATCGTGGCCGTCAGGTCTACGGGGTTGTTTTCCGTGACAAGAATATCGTTTTCCAGACGAACACCGATACCTTCCTCACGGATGTAAATGCCCGGTTCGCACGTCAGGACCATGCCGGCCTCAAAGGGTCGATACCGGTCCACATGATCATGGGTATCCAGCCCGAGATGATGGGATGCCCCGTGCATAAAATATTTTCTGTACAGGGGATTGCCTTCCGGTTGATCCCCGACCGCATCCCTGTCGATGAGCCCCAGCCCGATTAATTCCTCCTCCATGAGACGGCCGACCGCCTTGTTGTATGTCTCGAGGGTATTCCCCGGCCGGAGCATATTAACCGCCTCCTTCTGAACCCGACGTACCGCCTGATAGACTTCCTGCTGCCGCTGCGTGAACCGTCCGTTCACGGGGATGGTTCGGGTCACATCCGATGCGTAATGGCTGTATTCGGCGCCGAAATCCATCAGCAGGAGATCCCCGTCCCGGCACTGGCGATCGTTTTTTTCATAATGGAGCACACAGGAATTTTCTCCAGACGCAACAATCGAAGGAAATGCCGGTCCATCAGCACGGTTGACGAGGAATTCATGAAGAATCTCCGCTTCCACTTCGTACTCCCATACCCCCGGCCGTGTAAACCCGAGGACCCTGCGGAAGGCCTTTTCCGAAATCCGGCAGGCCTGCCGGATCATTTGCACCTCAATGTCCGACTTGACCGCCCGCAGTTCGCGCATAATGGGCGCAAGCCGTTCATACCTGTGCAGAGGGAAAGCGGACATGCACTGTTTCAGAAAACGCGCATCGCGTGTTTCAACCGTCACATCAGCGCGGGAATGTTCATTTAGATTCAAATAGATATACACGGATTCAATAACCATTTGCCGGAATATCCGTTCAAAATCAGATGTCCAGCAAACCGTCCGGATCCCGGAAATCTCAGAGGCCTGTTCTTGTGAATATTTTTCTCCCTGCCAAACGGAAATCTCTTCACTGGTTTTCCGGATGAACAGGACCTCGCGGTACTGCTCCTCCCTTGCATCCGGACACAACAGCAGGATGGTTTCCTCCTGGTCCATGCCGGAAAGATAAAAAAGATCCGCATTCTGCACAAACGGAAAGACCCTGTCCGCGCCGGCCGGCATGAGATCGTTTGAATGAAAAACAGCGACAGACCCGGGTTTCAGCCTCTCCGCAAGATTTCTGCGATTTCGCGCAAATAATGTATTGTCAATTTCTGCGTGTTTCATTGTTTACTCTCATTCGCGTTCGGCACGGAAAACCTGACCGTCCCGGATCCGCTCCGCCTTATTGGCCTACCCAGCATCGGTCGGCACGGGAACTTTGCGGCGGATTTCATGGTACCTAAAACCTGCATAAACTATTTTCAAAAAGGAAGTTATGCTTTTAATATTAGCGAGTTATGGGTTTACCGAATCCGCGGCGTCGGCAAGGACTTGAAGTATCGTCGTACGTCCGCGCCCTTGCCGCCTTGCACCTGCC
>CAYTJI010000312.1:0-2959 GCA_964438065.1 uncultured Desulfobacteraceae bacterium
AAACGACCACTTTTGCAGCAACTAGGCACCTGTTTGTGCGTTGCCTGTTGATTTGGGCACACACAATCGGTCGCTTTTCAAAGGTCTCATGGCCCTGTCGCAAGAGGGACCCCATCAGGCCCCAACCTCCTCTTTCACGGAAATCGCAATCTTGTACAGCAGGGTTATGACGAAAAAGCCGGTTGCCCATATAGCCAGGCAGATGACGATTTCCGGAAATGTGGGAGAGTACTCAACGACATGGTCCAGGGGATTCGGGATGAACCCGGCGATCACCAGTCCCACGCCTTTGTCGATCCAGGTCCCGATAATCACAGCCACGCATCCTACGGCCAGGGTATCTATCTTTCTTCGGGTCGCCGGGACGATCAGGAGTATCAGCGCAATCCCGGAAAATAAAACGGACGTCCACATCCAGGGAACCAGTTTTCCATGTCCCTCAAGCCCGGAAAAAAGATAGACAAGAGAATGCTGGTGTTCAGGGATCCCGCTGTAAAAAGCGGTAAAGATCTCAAGCAGAAGGAAAAAACAGTTGAGAATCATGGCATAGGCGATAATCCCGCCAAGCGTCCTGAGTTGTTCATTGCCCGGGTCAAATTTGGTGAACTTTCTGACAATCAGGCACAGAAGCAGTAGCAGGGCCGGACCGGCAGCAAAGGCGGATGCCAGGAAGCGGGCCGCCATAATGGCCGTCAGCCAGAGGTGCCTGCCGGGGATACCCGCATACAGAAAGGCCGTTACCGTGTGGATGCTGAACGCCCATGGTATGGAAATGTAGGCCAGGACCTTGACCCATTTCCGGTATGGCACGCCCTTTCTCTCGGCGGCCAGCACGTTCCAGCCGACAAAAATGTTTAGAAACAGATAACCGTTCAATACGATCATGTCCCAGAACAGGATGGATCTCGGGGTGGGATACATAATTACATTCAGTATGCGTACCGGGTTGCCGATATCAACAAAAATAAACAGCAGACACATGATCACGGCGCCGATCGCCAAGAACTCACCAAGGATGGTAATTCTCCCGAACGCCTTGTAATCATGGATATAATAGGGCAACACGACCATGACGCCGCCTGCTGCAATCCCGACAAGGTAGGTAAATTGCGCAATGTACAGGCCCCACGAGATATCCCGGCTCATGCCGGTGATTTTCAACCCTTCGTGGAACTGGTAAAGATAACACAGCAGTCCGGCTCCCATGATCACAAGCAGGCCGATTAACACTCGCCAGTATGCCTTACTACCTTTCAGGGTTCTTTCAAGCATAATCACCTCATATCAAATAATAGACTTTTGGTTCCGTACCCAACTCGGCCTTTCGCCGGATGGCGTATCGCTCTCTGAGAAGTTGTCTGATTTCTGAATCGGGGTCATTGAGGTCCCCGAAATGGAGTGCATGGACCTTGATTTCCGCGCATGCCTCCACACAGGCGGGGAGTTTTCCCTGTGCAAGTCTTTCTTCACAGAATGTACATTTTTCCACCACACCTTTGTTCCTTCTCGGGTAATCCATGTTTGTCGGATAGTCCGGGTTCAGTTCCTTCGGTGCCTTCCTTGGGTCCCCCCAATTAAAACTCCTGGAGCCGAACGGGCATGCCGCCATACAGAACCGGCAACCAATGCATCGATGCGGATCTATCATGACAATGCCGTCTTCCCGCTGCCAAGTACTCTTGGTCGGGCAGACCCTGCAGCAGGGGGGATTTTCGCAGTGGTTACACAGCACCAGAAAGGGCTTCCCTTCAATATCTTCATCTAAAAACCTGTTCGGCTGCGTCGGAAACACATGTTCGTAAGTATCCTGCCAGATCCACTTGATCTCTTCTTTGATGTTGCCGAAATCAGGGATATTATGCTCATGATTGCAGGCGGTTATACAGGCTGTGCATTTTCCTTCAGCTTGTTTCTGGAGGCACTTATCCATATCAATGACCATCGCCCACTTTTTCTTTCCGTTTGGGAGCGATTCTTTCATTGAAGCTTCCAGTTCACCAGGAGCAAAAATGTCAATCGCTGTTTTTGCTCCCAGTCCAAACAGGGCGGAACAGCCGACTAGCTTCAAAAATTTTCTTCTGTCCACGGCCATCACTTATTCTCCTTTGGCTCGATATGACAATCCCAGCAATAGGGGGTCACCCCCATATAATTATGACACTGGTCGCAGAATTTTGACTTGTTGGCGTGGCAGTCCAGACAGGTCGTCTGAAGACTTTTGTAATAGATTTTACCGGCCCTGCCGGGAGGCTGGTTTTCTTCCATGGTTCCGGATACAAAACGCCGCCAGTCTTCGAGAAGTTTATAATCAAACTTGTAGTCCCACCACAGGTTCTCGTTTGTGTTATAGTACCGGTTCCCGTCCCGCACCACCTCATGCCGCCAAGTATCCAGCAATTGCATATGCCAGGCTTTCATGTATGGTGTTGGGGCGACACACTGTTTCGCTTTTTTTGCTTTGGCGGTCAATTCCGGCTCCGGCGCCTTGGCAGCCTTTCCCGCGTTATACAGAAAAGGCGAAAGGAACAGGCAGAGACCAATAATCAGACCGGGTATTATTTTGCCTCCATCATACATCCTCATCTTCCTCCATTCCCGGGAGAGGTTCTCCGCGAAGGTCAGTGGTTCTTTCTTTCTCTCCATCCAGGACCAGGGCATTACCCACCATCTCGTGAACGCCGGTAATCCCCACCTCCGGCACCCAGTATTCCATCAGGGCCGGGAAAGCCGCCCTGTCAATCGCGCAGATGCAGGCCATCATGTTGACGTCATATTTATCATGCACATGTCTGACCGCGTTTGCCCTGGCCATGCCGCCACGCATTCTCAGCTCCATATCCTCTCCGGCGTTCAGCCCGGCCCCGCTCCCGCAGCAGAAGGTCTGCTCCCGGATCGTGTTGGGAGGCATTTCGTAAAAGTGGTTGCAGACATTTTTGATGACATAGCGGGGTTCCTCCAA
>CAYTJI010000313.1:0-2953 GCA_964438065.1 uncultured Desulfobacteraceae bacterium
CACCTGCCTGCTGCAGGCAGGTCTTCGGCAAACGCGACGCTTGCAGGATTCAGGTGAGATTTAACCCGAAAACAGGCTCCTGCCACCACACACGTAAAGCACCTGCCCGGTGATATAAGAGGCATCTTTGTGGGCAAAAAACATCACCGCGCCGGCGATATCATCAACGTCGCCCAATTTCCCGGTAGGCTGTTTGGACAAAAGGAACTTCTGATTCTTTTCAGGCAGGGTATCCCACAGCGGGGTATGGATCAATCCGGGGGCAATACAATTTGCCGTAATTCCTTTTCTGCCCAGTTCAAGGGCCAAGACCCTCGTCAGCCCCACCATGCCGGCCTTGGCCGACGAGTAAGGCGCCTGACCGGGACCCCCCAGCCAAGCTCGTGAGGCGATATTTATAATCCTGCCGAAATTCCGCTCCACCATGTGGCCGTGTACCGCCTGGCTGCACAAAAACGCTCCTTTCAGGTTTACATTGATCGTGATGTCCCACGCGTCTTCAGTGAGCTTTCGCAGGGCTCCGGCCTTCTCCATCCCGGCATTGTTCACGAGAATATCCAAATGACCGAAAGTTTCCACCGTTTCATTGATCATCTCATCCACAGCCGCTTTACTGGTAATGTCCGCGACCTTGCCCATGGCCTCAAGACCCTTATCTTTAAATTCCTTTACCGTCTCATCAACCTTTTCGGGAACGATATCGTTTATGACGACCTTCGCCCCTTTTTCCGCCATTCGCATAGCCGTTTGCTTGCCCATACCGCTTGCAGACCCGGTTATAAGGACAACACTATTTTCAAATTCCATTTCAAAACCTCCGGATGCTATTATGTACGATGTATTTGTTCAATAAATTAGGGATAAAGCCTTTGTTCCGGTAACACCTCGGGATTCCCGATCGGAATTGAAAGCAATCTTTGCGGAAATCAAAGACCTGTTCCCCCCTCTTAGTGAGAGGTTACGACACAACGATGGCCATCTTCCTAAATGGACATGGAAAAATGCATGCTCTTGCCGCCACATACGAAAAGAGTCTGACCGGTCACATATTTTGATATATCAGAGGCAAAAAAATTCACTGCGTAGGCAATATCCTCGGGCTTTCCAGCCTTTTTCACCGGCAGGCTTGCCGCCAGCTTCTCTGCATCTTCCTCCGATAAGCCGGAATAAACCACATCACCTTTTACGACAGTGTTTACCGTGATATTATCTTTTGCCATCTCAAGGGCCAATGATCGCGTAAACCCAAAAACGGCAGACTTTGCCGCTGAATAATTCACCTTTCCCGGCCACCCGAGATAGTCGATGCTCCCGATGTTAATGACCCGCCCGTATTGCTTCTCCCGCATCCTGGGAATAACTTCATGACACAGTAAAAACAACGGGTCCAGATTGGCGCTAAACGACTTTTTCCAATCATCATAGGCAAGATCTCCAATTCCGCTCCCTGACGGATCATCAGCGTTGTTGATCAGGATATGAATCCCTCCGAACGTTTCCAACACCTCATCGACCGCCTTGCGGACATCATCGGCCTTTGCCGGATCTCCCGTAATGGAGGCTGCATCCCCGCCAACAGCTTTGATCTTTGATGCACAGGCATCTGTTTTCGCCTGGTCACTGCCGAAAATGGCTATTTTCGCGCCTGCTTTTGACAGTCTTACCCCTACGGCATCACAAATCTCATCTGCCTTACCGGAAATGAGCGCTACCCGGTCTTTTGCTATTTCCATAACCCACTCTCCTTGTTATAAAATTGTCTATGAGCTCTCATAATATTCCGCAAAAACGCCATATTTTCAAAAACTCCGTGAAGCGTGACCGACTGTTGAACACCCCCTGATTTCGCCGATCATCCCCGAACCGCCATGGCGGCCATGGCGGTTCGGCTCCGACACTCCCCGGAGCCCTATGTCTGTGTCAGAATGCAAAGCAACGGCCTTCCCTGCGGTTTTATCTCACCTCACGCGCGAGAAACTTCAGATTAAAATAGTCCGGATTAACATGCGTCGGGTTAATGGTCGTATTCATCTGAAGCACGGTCCGCCGCTTGTCGATCCAGTTGATAATGTCATTGCCCTGGTATGTCCATTTGCCGATTTTTGCATCGGAAAAATAGAGATACATTCGCCATGTCCGCCACAGATTCCCTCTTCTGTCATAGTATTCGAAAAATAGGCCCTTTAGCGATTCTTTATCAACGTATTCGATTCTCTTGGAATAATAGTAAGACGGATCGCGGGAATCGATCTGCAGCACATAGACGCGTCTTTTCTCCCATTGGGTGAGTCCCGGAAACTGATCGCCTTTGAGATAGAGCTGGTTTTTGAATGCGATCCTGGGCGTTAATATGGTTTTTTCCCCCAACATCTTGTAGTCGCATGGGAATATCTTGTTGGAAGGCTGTTTCTGCCATTCGCCCCCCCACATGTCCCATGTGTACTCGGAGCCGGCGATGGGGTCTTGGGCATCGGATCCGGACAGGGTCCTGATCCTTCTCATGCTGGGGATGTAACTGACAAACAGGTCCGGCTTGTCCACGTCCCAGTATCGGGTGCGCACAAAGGCCAGGCCCTTCATGTCCTGGGGATAGGTAAATACCAGCGAGCCGTACTCGTAGATACCCCCGTACTTATACCCCGGATACACATGCTTCGGTCCGACCCTGTCTTCAGTCCGTCCCATGATCATGAGCACATACAGGTTGGCCTTTCTGGTTCGCTCAAGCCGGCCATTAGAATCCAGATCAATTACGGCCATTGGCTCAAAGGCAAGTTCCGGGGTAAAATATATGAAACCCAACAGGGTGTCCCACATTAACTCGGTCCCGTTTTTGGGAAATGGGAAGGGTATGCCCGCCTCCCAGTTCAGCAACTGCCTTGTGCCGGGCTCGATTTTGCAATTCTTAGCATTTTGTTTCATCAGTTCCAGATGTTCCCTTGAAAAATACCAC
>CAYTJI010000314.1:0-2951 GCA_964438065.1 uncultured Desulfobacteraceae bacterium
CGTTCCCATAACGCGCTGATATTAATGACGCAACTCCTTTTTTGAGAACAGTTTATGCAGGTTGTAGGTTTAACGAGACCGGTGGGGTTCGGACTTCTCACCACACTCCCCAGGAATAGTGGCTTCGGAACAAGCCGGGTTTCACTGCCGTGCCGACCGGTACAGGTGCGGTGTAAAAGACCCGTGTCAGCGGGGATGCGGGAAATGCGATGCTTGACCTGAGCGACCGGTATGTTATATAGTTTCCATCCATAAATGGCCCTTTTGCCTAATATCCGCGTTGCGCGGAAGAAATAATCCTCGGAATATTAATTACGTTAAATTCACGATAGTGACGGCACAGCGTATTTTATCGGGGCGCTTATTTTTTTTGCACGCCTTGATCTTGAACCTAAATCCCGCCATGGCGGGACTCATTATATGGATGGACACAATTTTGCATCTAAGGAGATCATGAAGATGACATTCTCGGTTATGTTATATGTTTCTCTTGGAATATTTGCCTGTGGCCTTATTTACAAAATATCGACATGGTTTACGCGAAAAATAGGTATCCAGGCCGATGGCATCCCGACGTCTCAAAGGATTTTCGCGGCAATCAGGGGCGTGCTCGGGGTGTGCTTCAGTACCCGGATACTGACATTGG
Source organism: uncultured Desulfobacteraceae bacterium (assembly GCA_964438065.1). Classification (GTDB taxonomy): domain Bacteria; phylum Desulfobacterota; class DSM-4660; order Desulfatiglandales; family Desulfatiglandaceae; genus CAYTJI01. The sequence continues at coordinate 647 of CAYTJI010000314.1, forward strand.
TCAGGGTTTTCATCCTGGATGTGATGCTGCAGCGGCGGATTCTCAAGGTCGATTTTCTTCGTTGGCTGATGCACATGCTGATATTCTACGGTTTTATGGTCCTTCTTCTGATGCACGCATTGGACACCTTTGTCTCCAAACCGTTGTTCAGCGATTATTACCCCACTGTCAATCCGTTTGCTTTTGTCCGGGACTTGTGTGCAGCCCTGGTCATTGTCGGAGTCGCAATTGCCCTTTATCGCAGGTTTATCCTGAAAATACCGCGACTCAGGACAAATGCCATGGATCACTATGCGATCATCATCGTCGCTGTTATCATGCTTTCAGGTATATTCCTGGAGGGAACAAAGATTCTGTCCTACTCGGTGTTTCAGGAAATGGTGGATGAGTACGGGGACCTTGATGAGGAGGAAACCCAGGCCCTCGAAGCCTACTGGGTCCGGGATTTCGGTCTTGTCGCCCCGGACACGGAAGCTCCTGCAGACACTCAGTTGCTGGCGCAGGGGCGTGAGATCCACGAGACAAGCTGCGCTGAATGCCACTCGTCTCCCAAGTGGGCCTTCACGGGATACGCTGTGTCCAGGATATTGCGTCCGCTCGGAATGTCCCTGGATAAGATCGGGAGCACCCGCTTTCTGTGGTATGTTCACATCATCGGCTGTTTTCTCGGGTTGGCCTACTTACCCTTCAGCAAGATGTTTCATGTTATCGTCAGCCCGTTGAGCCTGCTGGCCAACGCGGTCATGGAACCCGGAAAATCAGACCCGGCGAACGTGGCGACGCGGCAGGTCATGGAACTGGATGCCTGTACCCATTGCGGGACCTGTACGACCTACTGTTCCGTCGGGGTGACATTTGAGCCGCTTCAGAATCCGAATATCCTCCCTTCTGAAAAAATGATCTCGTTAAAGGCCTTTGCCGCGGGTAAGAACTTGGATGAGCAGGAGATCAGAAAACTTCAGAGTGGTCTTTATCTCTGTACCGGCTGTCATCGATGCACGGATGTCTGCCCGGTCGGTATCAATCTGCAGGAGCTGTGGTTCAATGTCCGTGAAACGCTGCTCCGGAAGGGGTACCCGGAATTTCTGACTCTCTCGGCACTTTCCTACTGCCGGGGTCTGAGAAGTGACGAACTGCCACAGGATCAGTACCGCAAACCCGTGGAAATTGCCAGACAGGCACTCAGGGAAGAATTTCCGCTGGCGGATGCGTCGGACAGCCCTGCGCCCCTGGCGTACTCCGGAGACCAGACCCGGAAAAGCCTTGTCGCGTCCCTTCAGGGAAATACGTTTTTCCATTGCTTCACCTGTACGACCTGCTCGACCGTCTGCCCGGTGGCAAACAATTACGAGAATGATCCCGAGGTCCTGGGGTTGGTCCCTCATCAGATCATGCATGCCGCTATTCTCGGACTTCCCGATCCCATCTTCTGCTCCAATATGCTGTGGAGTTGCGTGGGTTGTTATGAATGCCAGCAGCATTGTCCCCAGGGAGTCCACGTGACGGATGTGTTTTATGAACTCAAGAATCTTGCCATGGCGCGGATGACAGGAGAACGCCGGGCCTGAGTCAACGGTATTGTCAACTGAATGTGTTTCCGACTTCTGTGAATTCATCAAGGTGAAGGATGGAGATTGAGCTATGAATTTTGCACTTTTTCGATGTTGTCCGACCTCTGCTTTTCTCAAACAGTATGAAACATCCACGGATGCGGTTCTGAAAAAGCTTGATGTCAGTTTTGTGGATATCCCTGAGTTCGGGTGCTGCGGTTATCCGCTGAAGAATTATGATTTCAAATCCTACACCCTTTCTTCCGCGAGAAACCTGTGCCTGGCGGAGAGACAGGGGCTCAATATCATCACGCTCTGCAACTGCTGTTACGGCACTCTGGCGCATGTGGATCATCTGATGAAAGAAGACGCATCCCTCAGGGGTGAAATCAATGGGATCCTGCGAAAAGAAGGGCTCGAGTACGGGGGGAATGTCGAAGTCAGACACGTGCTGGACGTGTTTTACAGGGACATCGGGATTGATCGCATCAAACAGAAGATAACCAAAAAGTTCAACGGCCTGAAAATTGCTGCACATAACGGTTGCCATCTCCTCCGTCCCAGGGAGATCGTCCGGTTCGACGACCCGGAGGAACCCTCGATACTGGATCAGCTCGTTGAACTGACCGGTGCAGAAAGCGTGGTCTGGCAGACCAGGCTGCAATGCTGCGGTGCCCCCTCATGGGGTATCAATGACGATTTGTCCATGGACTTGACCGAAAACAAGGTCAACGATGCCAGACAATCCGGTGCAG
>CAYTJI010000315.1:0-2942 GCA_964438065.1 uncultured Desulfobacteraceae bacterium
AAAAAAATGCGCACCACAGAGGTATGCCCGGTAAACGCCCTGTCTATTGTTGTATGTTGTATGAAAGGATCCCATGTGAAACGTTTAAACAGTATCTGAATCTAAACGAAAGCTGTCTTTTTCACCGAAATTTGAGGCAGACAAAAACAGACGTTTTCCCTCAGATACCGAACAGGAAAAAATATGGCATCTATAAGTTTACAGAATCAACTATCGAGCGGTAAATTCGTGGTCCTGGCCGAAATGGACACCCCCAAGGGAGTGGATATCTCGGAACTGGTCACCAACGCTCGCCGTGTGAAGGGCCGCATCGATGCTGTCACCATCCCGGATATGGCAGATGGCATCATGAGAATGAGCGCTATTGCCGGATGTGTGCTGATGCAGCAGCATGGCATAGAGTCAATCATTCAGGTGTACGGACGGGACAGAAACAGAATGGCGCTTCAGGGAGACATCCTTGCCGCTCATGTATTGGGAATTGAAAACCTGCTCGTGGTCCGTGGCGAAGACATGGTATCCGGCGATCATCCCGATGCCAAGTCAGTCGACGATCTGGATGAACTGGCTATCCTGAAAGCGATCCAGTCATTGCAGGACGGCATTGATATGGCAGGATTTGAGCTTAAGGGCGCACCCAGCTTTACCATAGGCTGTACAATTGCCCCCTTTGCTGATGACGAAGCAATGGATGCGGAACTTGCGCTGGCCGCCAAGAAGGTTGAAGCCGGCGCCCGATTTGTCATCACACCACCGGTCTTCGATTTGGATAAGTCAATCCCTTTCCTGGAAAAAACCAAGGATTTAGGCGTGCCTGTCATCCCCACCGTTTTTCTCTTGAAATCGGTCGGCATTGCCAGATACATGGCAACGAACGAGCCCAGTGTCCATATCTCGGAGGAGATGATCCAGCGTATCCGGAAATCGCCAAACCGGGAAATGGAAGGGATTAAAATTGCGGGAGAGACCATTGCGGCTCTCAAGCAACTTGTTCAAGGCGTACAGATTGTTACCTTGGGATGGGAAGATCAGATCCCGACCATCTTAGACCACGCAGGCCTTTGATTCTCGCCCGATCATAATCCTATCGAAGATAACTTATCAGATTAAGAGATAATAATATGCGCGAACAGAACACTCTTCGGGCTGACAATACGATTCTTGTTGTAGGTGCCGGCGTCGGCGGCATCAAGACCGCCATGGATCTTGCAGAGGCCGGCAGGGACGTGGTTTTGATTGACAAGGGGCCTTCCATTGGTGGACTGATGACCCAACTGGACCGGACCTTTCCTACAAACAACTGTGATCTCTGTACGTTGTCTCCCCATCTGGCCGAAAGTGAACGGCAACTTCACATTGAGCTGATGACCCTGACCCAACTGGTTCAGATAGAGGGCGAGGCCGGACGCTTTGATGTAACACTAAAAACACTTCCCCGTTACATCGATCCGTCCAAATGCACGGCATGCGGGGACTGTCTCAAAAGATTCCCCGGATGTGTTCGTTTTTCGCCGGGTCTCGACCACCGGGCGCCGACCTGTATGCGGTATCCCCAGGCAACGCCCGACGCCTTTTCCATTGACATGGAAAAATGCGTGGACAAAAACGCACTGGTCGACGTTTGTCAGGCAGGCGCCATCATCCCCGATGATACGGAAAAAACCCGGTCGCTGCGGGTCAGCGCGATAGTCCTGGCGCCCGGAGCAGAACTCTTCGATGCCGATCTGCTGGAAAATTTCGGTCACGGTGTATATCCCGACGTCGTTACGGGCCTGGAATTTGAACGAATCCTTTCAGCATCCGGACCAACGCGTGGAGACTTTGCCCGGCCTTCGGACGGAAAGCCACCCAAAAAAATCGCCTGGATTCAATGTGTCGGATCACGGAATATCAACCAGGTGGACGCGCCTTATTGCTCCAGTGTCTGCTGCATGTACGCACTGAAGGAGGCCATTGTTACCAAAGAACGTTTTCGGGATGATATTGAAGCCGTTGTTTTTTATATGGATATGAGAACGTCCGGAAAGGACTACGAACGTTATTATCAACGGGCCAGAAACGAATACGGCGTGCGCTTTGTTCAGTGTCGGCCTCACTCTGTCGATTCCGAACCCGGCGCATCAAATCTGTCAATCAGGTATTTCACGGACGACAGCGCAATGCCTCAAAAAGAGGATTTCGACATGGTGGTCCTATCTACAGGTTTTCGTATCCCGCCTGACTTGATAGAACTGGCCGGCACTCTCGGAATCGAGTTGAATGAGCACCAATTCGCCAGAACAACCAGTTTTGATCCGGTTGCCACATCCCGAAAGGGGGTGTATGTCTGCGGACTGTTCGAAAGCCCGAAAGATATCCCCGAAACCATGGTTCAGGCCAGTGCTGCCGCATGCATGGCCGCCAGCAACATTGACGTACGGGGAAAAACCTCAGAGACTACCGATGGTTTCCCTCCCGAGCGTGATGTCAGTGGTGAAATACCGAGAATCGGCGTCTTTATCTGTGATTGCGGATACAATATCGGAGGGGTCGTCAATGTAGACGATCTGGTTACGTATGCCGGAACCTTACCTCATGTCGTGGTATCCAAAATGGCCGGGCACGGTTGCAGCCGGGAATCTCTGGAAGAAATTCAAAGGACTATTGAAGCGGAAAATCTGAACCGCGTGGTCATCGGGGGGTGTTCTCCCAGAACCCATGAGACCAAGTTCCAGGACACGCTTCGCAAGGCAGGCCTCAACAAATACCTTCTTGAAATAGCCAATATCCGTGATCAGGACACTTGGGTCCATATGGACCGCCCGGTCGAGGCATTTGCCAAGGCGCGGGATCTAATAAGAATGGCTGTTGCCGGCGTGGCCTTTCGTCACCCCCTTGCCGATCATACCCTTCCGATGAACAGGGAGGGTCTTGTGGTAGGTGGTGGTGTGGCAGGGAGGAAT
>CAYTJI010000316.1:0-2940 GCA_964438065.1 uncultured Desulfobacteraceae bacterium
ACCGTACAATTTCAATGCTGTAATCCGTGCCAGGGGAAAAAAATGGGAGAGGTTACATGATCGATTTCGATCATCATTGTTCCCCGGGCTTCCCGCCCAGACAACGCCCGCCTTGAGTCCTCTTCCAGGCAGTTGTGTGCGCCAGTATTGTGTTTTTCGCGGGTCCGCATAGAGATAGGGAATTTTTGCAGGTATGGTAGCGGGGGTTGTCGTGAACAGGCCCGGAAGGCTCAGAAGTGGAATAAACAGGTCAAAGTCCGTTGCCGGCTGTTCCGTGGGTGAAAGCGCGCGTAACCCGTCGATTCCGGGAAAATTCCGGAAAAGCGGGATCAGTGCCTCTTTCACCTCAAAGACGACCTCTCCACCTTTTTTTTTCACCATCGGCAGATAACGTGCGAACTGGATGGTATCTCCAAAGCCCTGTTCGGCATGAACAAGAAGCCGTTTCCCTTCAAAGTCCGAGCCGTCCCAGCGGGGAATGGCCAGGCGATGTGGATAGACCTTTTTCCAACCGGACTTCACAAAGCGCCACTCATATTCCTTCCATCCTTCTTTGAAATTGCCGCTTAACAAGAGGAGCAACGAACGGTCAAAATGTGTGTCTGCATTTTCCGGCTCCAGTCGCAGCGTTTTTTCATAACACGCAAGGGCTTCTTCCAGCCTGCCCATGTCCTGCCAGGCCTTTCCCATGTTATCATAAGCGGCAGTAAAATCCGGTTTGAGCCGGACCGCCCGAGAATAGCCGTTGATTGCCGCTTCCAGTTGGCCCAGTTCGTAATGGGCGTTCGCCATGTTGTAACAGGCTTCGGCACAAACCGGATTCAATTCCAGACCCTTCCGGTAGTAATATATCGCGTCGTGAAAGCGATTCCGCTCCAGGCAGGTATTGGCCATGTTGAACCAGGCTTCAGCGTAATCCGGCCGGATCTGAAGAGCGGTTTTATAGGAGGCCGTGGCCGCCTCGGGCTTGCCCATCTCTTTGAAAGCATTCCCCATGTTATTATGAACTTCCGCGATATCCGGTCCTGTTTCAAGGATTTTCCGGTAACAGGCGACAGCCTTGTCGTGTTTTCCCTGGCCCTGAAACGCAATGCCGAGGTTGTTCAACGCCTCGGTCATGTCCGGCTTCAGACTCAGGGCCTTCTGATAACAGGAAACCGCTTCTTCAATTTTCCCCTGTGCCTTCAATACCAGGCCGAGGCTGTTATAATAATCCGGAGAATCGGCATGGATCCGGATGGCCATCCGAATCAGCGCAGCCGCGGCAGCGTTGTCCCCGGTCTGATGGCGGATGAATCCCAGCAGGTGCATGGCATCAGCATGCACGGGATCGGATTTCAGGATCTCTTCATAGAGTTCTTCGGCCTTTTGTAGTTCTCCGGACTGATGGAATCGGACACCCATTTGAAGGCGTTCACTCATATCAGTTCCCCTTTGGCCGGAGGATGCTGCAACCGTACCGGTATTTTCGGCTGTTCTATTCATTGCATCGTTTTCCTTCTTTCCGATGTGCCACCCGATGGATCTCTGCTGAGACGCTCTGCAGTTGATGCGTCACACGTCTGAAAAGCTCACCCCAATTGCCTGGTTCCAGTTGGCGGAAAAGCCGCATGGTCGGATACCAGGGGCTGTCTTCGCGCTCAAGGAGCCACCGCCAGTCCGGGGCATAGGGCAGAAGCACCCATACCGGTTTTCCCATGGCGCCGGCCAGGTGGACCACGGCCGTGTCCACGGAGATAACCAGATCCAGGTTCTCAATTACAGCGCAGGTGTCGGAAAAATCCCGGAGATGTTTCCCCAGATTTTCCATCATCATCCCGTGCGGCAGTTCGTTCGCCTGATCAGCGGCCGTTCCTTTCTGCAGTCCGTAGAATTGCACGCCGGGAATGCCGGCCAGAGACAGAAAATGCCGCAGGTCGCACGAGCGGTTGCGGTCGTCATGATTGCCCGGATTGCCTGCCCAGACAAGTCCTACGCCCATACCCTTATGTTTCATACGCCTTTTCCAGGATGCCGTTTTCCGGGGATCCGGAAAAATATAGGGCACGAGGTCCGGGACAGTTTCCAGGGTGGTCCCGAGAAGCCCCGGGATACTCATAAGAGCAACAGACAGGTCGTGATGGGGGAGTGATGATTCAGGGGGAGTTAGGGGGATCAGGTTCTCGGCGCCGGGGATATTCCGGAAAAGATTCAACAGGGATTCGGGGATTTCAAAGATGATTTTTCCTCCCAGATCCTTTACGAGGGGAAGATAACGGACAAACTGGATTGTGTCCCCCAGTCCCTGCTCTGAGCGGATTAACAGGGTTTGACCGTGGAAAGAGGTTCCATCCCAGCCCGGTGCCGTGTCGGACCAGGGATGCGCATTTTTCCATTCATCTCTCAATTGACGCCATTCATATTCTTTCCAGCCTTCCGTCATTTTTCCTTGCAGGAGGAGGAGCAGGGATAGGTGAAAATGGGCATCCGGATTTTCCGGTTCCAGCGCCAGTGCTTTCCTGAAGCAGTCCAGCGCATGATTGGTCTCCCCCAGATGTTGATATGCGATTCCAAGGTTATTGCGGGCATCCACGAAGCCGGGATTTAAGTCGAGGGCTTTGCCGTAACAGGTTATGGCATGCCCGAGCCTGTTGAGATTCTGGCAGGCGACACCCATGTTGTTCCATGCCTCGGGGTAATCCGGCCGGAGCTTCACCGCCTTCAGAAAGAAGGGTAGCGCTTTGTCCGCTTTTCCCTCATTTGTCAGGAGGTTTCCCAGATTGTTATAGGGCTCAGGGGCATTCGGACTGAACGCCGTCGCCTTCCGGTAACATGAGGCGGCCTGATCCGGCAGGCCCTGTTCCTGAAACGCGAGTCCGAGGTTGTTATGGGCCTCCGCCAGGTCGGGTTTCAGTTCCAGTGCCTTTGTGTACGCGGCAATGGCCATGTCAAGACGGCCCC
>CAYTJI010000317.1:0-2939 GCA_964438065.1 uncultured Desulfobacteraceae bacterium
TACGGAGAGGTCTTTTACATCCTTTCCGAGTATATGAATATTTGTGCTCGGATCATGATGGACAAGGAAAGAAGCGGTTCCGAAACCAAACAGATGTGCCCGACCTGCGGAAATCCGACAGAATCCTGCCGTTGTCCTCAGAACGGAGGCTGAGGCTCTCGCAGATAATTCCCGCATCTGATCGCCTGTTGCCGTCTGCTGTATTGACAATGAGCATGGTTCAATCCCACACCCTTTCCGCGGAGATCAAATAACTATGGATACAAGTCTGCTCGTACTGGCCGTCACCGGACTTTTTGTGGGAATCGGAGCATCCTTCAGCGGACTTGGGGGCGGTTTCCTGATGATCCCGCTGCTGCTTTTTATGGGCTATTCCCCGCAGAAAGCTGTGGGGACATGCTTCCTGGCCATCCTGATCATTGCCCTGTCCGCCTTTATCGCACACAGCCGGCTGCCAACGTGGACTTCCGGGCCGGCATTTTTCTGGGAATCGGAGGCATGCTGGGCGCACAGTTCGGTGCCAGGATCCTCGAGCATACCACCACGGCAAATTTCAAGAAGATATTTTCACTGATACTTATCGGGCTTGCGGGTTATCTGTTTTTCAAGAAATAACAGGACCGGGAATGAATGGATGTCTCTTAGGGTTAACGAAATATTTTACAGTATCCAGGGGGAATCTTCCCACGCGGGGAGCCCATGCGTTTTTATCCGCTTGACCGGGTGCAATTTGAGGTGTGATTATTGCGATACCCGATACGCCTACGAGGAAGGAGATCTCCTGGATATATCCGAAGTCCTCCGTCAGGTCGACTATTATGCATGCCCCCTCGTTGAAATCACGGGCGGCGAACCCCTGCTCCAGGAAGACACAGCGGATCTGATACAGAACCTGCTTGAAAAAAATTACACGGTGTTGCTGGAAACAAACGGCACTCTGGATCTGGCAGAGATTGACAGGAGATGTGTCAAGATCATCGACATCAAGTGCCCTTCCAGCGGAGAACACGAAAAACGCCACCCCGACATATTCACCTGGGTCCGGGCCATGGACGAAATCAAGTTTGTAATCGGGGACAGAGCGGACTATGACTATGCCAGGCGCATACTGGCGTACATGCGGGGGGAGCTTCACCTCCGCAATACTGTTCTGTTTTCCCCCGTATTCGGTCAAACTTCCCCCGACACCCTGGTTGAATGGATTCTTGAAGATCATCTGGATGTCCGTCTGAACCTGCAACTCCATAAAATGATCTGGGGGGCGAATCAGCAAGGGGTTTAGGAGGCGAAAATTGCCTGAACACAAACGAGCGGTGGTGCTGCTGAGCGGCGGGATCGACTCGGCCACAACCCTGGCCATTGCCCGTTCCCGGGGCTACGAAAATTACTGTCTCAGTTTTCACTATGCTCAGCGTCATGCCGCCGAACTGGAAGCCGCCCGCAGGGTGGCAAGGGCTCTTGGTACGGCAAAACACCTGGTCATGGATATCGATCTCTCTCTGATCGGCGGGTCTGCCCTTACCGGGGGCATGGAAGTGCCCAAAAACCGTGATGAAACGCAGATACGGCAGGGCATCCCCATCACCTATGTTCCCGCACGTAACACGATTTTCCTATCCTTTGCGCTGGCCTGGGCGGAAGTGCTCCGGGCATCCGACATTTTCATCGGGGTCACGGCCGTGGATTACAGTGGGTATCCGGATTGCCGGCCTGAATATATCGAGGCCTTTGAACGTATGGCAAACCTTGCCACCCGGGCGGGCGTGGAATTCCATATCCGAACAAAAATACAAACGCCGCTGATTCATATGTCCAAGGCACAGATCATCCGGACCGGCACGGAACTGGGCATTGATTACAGCATGACTCACAGCTGCTATGACCCCTCCCCGGACGGCCGTCCCTGCGGCCGGTGCGACAGTTGCCTGCTTCGGAAAAAGGGTTTTGACGAGGCAGGCATGCCGGACCCTGCAGACCTTTATGGATGGACACGAACTCGCAGGAACAGAACCTGAAAAATGATTGATCTGGTAAAAAAATTCTTTTCCAAACGCACCGATGACAATACCGGAAACACGAGGAAAAAATCATCAGAGGATATCCTCGTATCCACATGTGCACTTCTGCTGGAGATGTCCGTCATAGACGGTGAATTCAGCGAAACGGAAAAGCAGAAAATCCTTTCCATTCTGAAAGAGGAATACGCCCTGCCAGAAGAATATGCCGAGGCACTCCTGGAAACCTCGAAAGAAAGGCTGGATGACAGCACGGACCTGTGGCGTTTTGCCAGTCTGATTAACCAAAGCTATTCTGTTGAGGAAAAAGAGCGCATCATCGAGATGATCTGGCGTATCGCCTATGCTGATGGAACACTTGAAAAACACGAAGACTATCTGGTTCACAAGTTGGCAAACCTGCTGCGCCTCACGCACAAACAGCTGATAAACGCCAAGCTGAAGGCAAAACCATGACAGGGGGCCCCCTACGCAGCCCGGGTCTTTAGGGTACCCGGGAAAATGAGGAACTGCTCAAGCTGTTTTTTGATGGCCTGCCCGACCGGCGCTGTCGCATACAGGATATCTACCCCGAAATCCACGGTCGGAATGCCCACTTTCTCCTTTTCAGGTGTTCCCTGAACTCAACCGGTTCCACTCGGTCCCACGCCGCAGCCCTTTCGTTCAGTTTGCGGGGCACATCAAGCATGGGAAGAATGGGAATATCGTGCGAACGGGATTCAACCTCGGTCAGACGCTTGACACCTTCACAGGGAGAGCATGACGCAATGCTGTCCGGAAAATCATACTGGCCCCGCAACTCAAGCTCCATGACCGTACGGATAAATGAACAGGCACTGTCCCGATAAAGGTACTCATTGGCCCTATCCAGCGAAACCTCTTTATCTCCTCCGGCACGTTAATGCGGTCCGAACGACAATTTTT
>CAYTJI010000318.1:0-2938 GCA_964438065.1 uncultured Desulfobacteraceae bacterium
AAATTAAAAAAGATGCTGAAAAAATCAGGCTCAGTCTACTTGACTTTTACGGGTCTCCTGAACGCCTAGAGGAAATGACTTTCGATGAAAAAAGACAGCTATTGGATTATATGTTTTCTGGCAAGGATAAAGAATCAAGGAGGCGGTACGGGATTTATGTTTCCTGTATTGAGAAACGAGGCAGGAAAATCCTATGGCAGGTTGAATTTTTTGGAAAATTTGTCGAGGGGCTAAAATCACTTGGAGGAGGCTTGCCTCTGCAAGAGGTGGATTTATCGGGGGAATGCAGGACTTTCAAACCTCCTAGAGGAACAGGAGACTGTAAGCCTAAAAGATTTTATAAGACTCAGGACACTAACCAATAGTGGACATTCACTGTAAACAGGACACCATCATGATAAAAAAAGATGTTTCACTGACTGTGGAAAATATTCCCATCAACGGACGCCTTTTTCTCCCCGACACCGATCATCCCTGCCCGCTGGTCTGCGTGTGTCACGGGATCCCTTCGGGAAACCCGCCGGATCCCCATGACGGGGGCTATCCCCTGCTGGCGGAACAGATCTGCAGGCACGGTTTCGGGGTCTTTATTTTCAATTTCAGGGGAACAGGCACAAGCGGCGGCAACCTGGATCTCGCGGGCTGGACCACAGACCTGAAAGGCGTTATCGACCATGTGATCACCCTGCCCCAAGTGGACCCATCCCGCATCGGTCTGTTCGGCTTCAGCGGCGGGGCTGCCGTGTCCATATGTGTCGCGGCCCGGGACACCCGCGTGTCATGCGTTGCGGCTGCGGCCTGTCCGGCCGATTTCTCGCTCCTGTTCACGGACAGGGAACCGAAATCCCATGTGGCGCACTACCGCTCGATCGGCGCGATCCGGGATGAGGATTTTCCCCCCTCCACAGAAGCCTGGCTGGATGGGTTCAGACAGGTAAAGCCGCTTGATTATGTCGCCGATATCGCACCCAGACCCCTGCTTCTGATCCACGGCGATGATGATGAAACCGTACCTGTCAGCCACGCCCACAGGCTGTATGAAAAAGCCGGGGAGCCCAAACGACTGGTTACGCTTCAGGGCGCAGGCCACCGGCTCCGGCATGACAACAGGGTGCTGGACACGTTCATCACATGGTTCGGGCGGTTGGTATAATCCGTCCCGGGATCACCTTTGAAACCGGGCCCGTTCTGAAACAGCGCCCGGAGTTGGCCCATGTGTGCTCGCTGCCTCCGGATGCACACCTTTCTGCCCGTTCGGCCTTTTCAATTGATTACACGTACTGGATGGGAGAAAGGTTTTTCCGTCTTCTGATCGCCTCCAACAAACCGACCGTACCTGTCATCATGTTGTCACCAAAAGGCGCACTGAAAAAAATCGGCAGTCCGGCGCCTTTTGCCAGGCGACGCTTCGGGCCGGTGGCGATGATGACTTCCACGTTTTCAAACCCGAAGGCCTCACGAATGTAGGCGCCATGGCCTCCTTCCTTCAGGATCCGTTCATGGGAGAGCTTCCCATCCGCCAGATCCGGCAGCAGTTGCTCCAGACGGGCGAGCGTGATATCCCTTGTGTGGTACTCGAAAAATCCCGCTATTTTTTCACCGGCCAGGGCCGCGCCCAGGGTGTGTGAGGTCGCGAGATCCAGGACCAGGATCTTTTCTTTATCCATCGCAGCCATATCCATGGACGCCCCGAGAATGGCCGCCATGCCGCTGTCCATAACATAGACTTCCTGAGTAGGAAGTCTGCCGGCAGCCTCGGCAATAGATGCCAGCCGGTTCAGGGTGGATGGGACCTCGCTTTTTTCATACAGCAGGGCGTGCGGGTAAGGCGCGGCATCCAGAACACTCTTGAAAATATTGTGCCGGAAATCCAGGTGCGAAACCCCGGGTTCGGATATGCCGTGATCCTGCGCGCACACACCCACCACATCGAACGAGAAGGGAACCCCGAATCCTTCCACAATACCTTCTAAACGGTCCATGTCCAAGTCCCCGAGCGTGACCGGATGGTATCCCGGCCTGTGCTTCCATTCTTCGGCCTCCCTGTCATCCACGATCCGGATCCCCGTGGCCTGTACTTTTTCCGGATCATGGTGGATGGTCGCAGCCGACGAGGCGGACATCACCACCTCGTAGTTCCGGGCCCGCTGCTTCAGGACACTCGAGACGGCACCGCCGCCCATCTCGCAGCCCGTTGTCACAAGGTTGCCGGACAGGGCCGAGACGGTCTCCGCCACGTGCTTCACCGGGGACTTGACCACGGCCTTGTAATACGGGGCGGAATCCTCATCAAAATAAAGGATGTCCATGGTCCCCGCGCCCACATCAATCATCAAAAATCTGCTCATTGTTTCGCTTTCTCCTTTTCACATTGCCGTCATATTTCTGCAAACGACACCGCTATTGCATCGATTCCAATCCGCTCAAATGAAGGCCCATCACACCAATAATGATCAGACAGATGGAACATATCTTCATAACGGATACCGGTTCCCTGAAACATACCATGCCAATCACCGCAACAAGAAACGTTCCGGTCCCCGCCCACACGGCATAAGCGATACCGACATCGATCTCTTTAAGAGCTAATGTGAACGCCACAAAGGAAAACCCGTAAAATATAAACAGCAGTATGGAGGGAAGCAGTTTTGTGAAACCGAAAGACAATTTCATTGATGTTGTGCCCGCCACCTCAAATAAAATTGCACATATAAGACATATCCAGCTTTGCATCACATCTCCCATCCCGCGTGTATGTATTATGCACACAGCCCGCTCAGATCTCCCAGGGCAGGCCCTGATTCAACCGGATTCCTTCCATGTCCAGAACCACGTCATATACGAGAATCTCCACGCCGGTTTGAATCGCCTTGCGCAGTTCCTCACCATAGGCCGGATCGATATGATCCGCCGGACGAAACCGTGCCGCGTCCATGCG
>CAYTJI010000319.1:0-2934 GCA_964438065.1 uncultured Desulfobacteraceae bacterium
TCCGAATTTTCAAAAATATTTTGTTTAATATTTTAGGTTTTAGTGCTATAGAGATTGTAATTCAAACAGGTTCTGTATCCCGCTGCCGGGCGGAAAAACCGGAAATTTCCGATATGAACCCCACGGTGGGGTCGGCTCCGGCTGTGTACAAACAGACAGGGGACAACAATGGGAGCGACTGCGATGGAACATCTGGAAGTTGTTCATGCCCTGGAAAACTGCGAACTTTTCAGTGAACTGGAACAGAGTGATATTGAAAAGATTGCCGGATTATGCCAGGTGCAGACATATCGCCCGGGAGAGCATATTTTCCGTCAGGGGGAACGGGGAGAGTCCCTCTACATCATTTCCGAAGGCCACGTATGCCTGGAAAGAGCCATCGACCTGGGTACACGCAGGGGGACCGCTGTGATCGGAATTCTCGGTAGAGGCAGGGCCCTGGGTTGCTGGTCCACACTCCTGGGCGAATCCCATGACCTGATGACCTCTGCGATCTGTCAGAAAGACACTCGGGTTGTCATCATCAGGGGGGCGGACCTGCGGGATATCATGCTTGAAAACCTCGGACTGGGATTGAAAGTTTTCCAGAACCTGTGCTACATGCTCAGAGAACGGATACAGGGTGTATTTGGTGTGATGGAAAAAGTCTGACAGGCGGCTCCGCGGGAAGGGGAGACAATGCCGGGGGACCGCACGGGCTGGGCCGGAAATATACCGGGCAGTTGAACGGACCGGATCAGCAAGTAGTCAGGACCCGGACGTTTCCGTAACATGTCCAGAGTCCTGGCATGCAAATCCAGAGGAACCTGAGCACGTCAGGGATCGTCAGACAAAGTGCTTACAACAATCGGACGGGAAACAGGACGGATATGGATCATGAAGTGAGTGTGGCTGAACTGCCGGACGAGGAAACGGCGATGCTGGAAGGCATTTCCGCCGAACTCCGGGAGTTCGCAAGGGAAAGGGAGTCGCTGATTCCCATTCTTCAGATGATTCAGGAAAAATACCAGTATCTTTCGCCGGGAGCCATCAAAATCGTCGCGGAATACCTGGATATCGCCACGTGCGACGTGTACGGCGTGGCCACTTTCTACAACCAATTCCGATTTCACCCCCCGGGTCGGCATCCAATCAAGGTGTGTCTGGGCACTGCGTGCCATGTCAGGGGCGGAGATATCATTCTTGAAAATTTTGAACGTAAACTGGGCATTTCCGAAGGGGAAACGACACCGGACAGGGAATTCAGCCTCGAAAGGGTCGCCTGTGTCGGATGCTGCGCCCTTGCGCCTGTAGCAATCATCGACAAGGATGTCCAGGGGCATATGGCCCCCAGCAAGGTGGAAGGTATCATACTGGGTTTTCAACTGGAAAAAGATAAAGAGGCCAGAAAAGGGAAGGAAAATGACTCCCCCGAATGAGGAAAAACAAATACCGGAATATGACCGAATCCGGGCGGAAGCGGAAGCCCGGAAAAAGGCCCGCGAGGAAATGCCGCTGCCGAAGATATCCATCGGAATGGCGACATGCGGTCTCGCCTCAGGTGCGCTTGAAACCAAACGGTCGATCGAAGAAACACTCCGGGAAGAAAATATAGAGGCGGACATTCGTTGCGTCGGGTGCATCGGACACTGCTATGCCGAGCCCATTGTAATTATCGATTTCGCCGAATCCGGATTTCCCCCGCTTTTCTATCAGCAGGTAACCCCCGGCAAGGCAAAAATGATTGTCAAATCCTTCCTGGCAGGAGGGGATCCTCTTTTTGAACACGTACTGGGCGCCATGACGGAAAATGACATGGTTCCCCGGATCTGGGATTTCCCCAGGTTCAGCCATGAAGAGCGGGTGGTTATGGATAAATGCGGTCGTATCGATCCGCGGGATATTTACGAATACATCTCAGAGGGAGGCTATTCCGCTCTTGCAAAGGCCCTTCAAACAGCGCCGGAGGAAATCATTGAGCAGATTCGGAACGCAGGGTTGTGGGGCAGAGGTGGTGCGGGTTTTCCTACCGGGGCAAAATGGCGGTTCGCGAAAGATGCCCCCGGGGGAAAAAAGATCGTTATATGCAATGCGGATGAAGGAGATCCCGGGGCCTATATGGACCGTACCATCCTGGAAAGCAACCCGCACCAGGTGCTGGAGGGCATGGCCGTGGCCGCCCATGCCGTGGGGGCTGAAGAGGCCATCGTCTATGTCCGATCCGAATACCCGCTTGCCGTGGAAGTCGTGTCGGAGGCCATCAGTCAGGCGGAAAAACTGGGGCTTTTGGGGAAGGGCATCCTCGGGACCGCCGTCAACATCAGGTTCTCGGTGGTCAAGGGCGCGGGCGCGTTCGTGTGCGGCGAAGAGACGGCCTTGATCGAATCCATTCAGGGGAATCGCGGCATGCCGCGGCACCGGCCCCCTTACCCGGTGATTGAAGGGCTGACACAAAGACCGACCGTTATAGACAATGTGAAAACCCTGGCATCCGTGCCCGCCATCATCGAGAAAGGTGCTGACTGGTACCGGGGAATCGGAACAGCATCAAGCCCCGGGACAGCAATCTTCTCTGTTGTGGGAAGCGTGATTCATCCCGGACTGGTCGAAATCCCCATGGGTGTATCTCTCAAATCCCTTATTTTTGATACGTGTGGTGGTATTCCCGGCAAAAAGGCATTCAAGGCCGTTCAGATCGGAGGGCCTTCCGGGGGGTGCCTGCCGTCGGAGTTTCTGGACACACCGGTTGATTTTGATTCCCTCACAGAGGCCGGGGCCATGATGGGTTCCGGCGGCATGGTGGTGATGGATGAAGATACCTGTATGGTCAATGTGGCCCGGTATTTTCTGGATTTCACTCAGAAGGAATCGTGCGGCAAATGCACATTTTGCAGGATCGGGACCTATCATCTGCTGAGTATCCTGGACCGGATAACCCGGGGGGAAGGCCGTGAA
>CAYTJI010000320.1:0-2925 GCA_964438065.1 uncultured Desulfobacteraceae bacterium
TTTTGATATGTCCATCAGTGAGAGAAGAAGAAAGATTGATCAAATGCTGGCCTATGTTGATCTCATTGACCGCAAAAAGAGCCTCGTGAAACAGCTCTCCGGCGGCATGAAACGCAGGCTGACCATCGCAAGGGCCATGGTCCATTCACCGGAGATTCTGTTTTTGGACGAGCCGACGGTGGGGCTCGACGCTGCCATCCGGAGGCGGATATGGGCGCTGATCAAAGAGATCCAGAAGAAAGGCACAACTATCTTTCTGACGACTCACTATATTGAGGAGGCGGAATTCCTGGCGGACCGGGTTGCTTTTCTCGATAAAGGCAGGATAGTCGTCATCGATAAACCCCGGAGCCTGATGGCCCGGACAGGGACCTGGGCTATTGATCAGATGGACAAGGGAAACATGAAGACGGTCTATTTCAGGACCAGGCAGGAGGCCGATGCCTTTGTCACCGGACAGAAAGAGAGTTATACATTACGGCGGGTAAACCTCGAAGATTCATTCCTGTCTCTCACCGGGAAGAAGGTCAAATGCTGAATCGTTTCATTGCAGTCTATCTCCGTGAAATACTAATTTTGAGACGCAGGATCAAACGGCAGATCCTGAGTATGTCCGTCTCTCCGTTGCTCTATATGATAGCGTTCGGATATGCCATGGGAAAAGGGGCAAGGTTCGACGGGCATACCTATCGGGAATTTCTGATTCCGGGCCTGGTGGCCATGAGCAGTATGACCCAGGCCTTTGCCATTGCCGTTGATATCAATGTGGCGCGGTTTTATTGGCATATCTTCGAAGAATTCCAGGCCGCGCCCGTCAGTAATACCGCCTATGTGGCGGGTGAGGTCCTGGCCGGCATAACCCGGGCGATGCTCTCCGTTGTCATTATCCTGATAATAGGCCTCTTTTTCCATGTGTCCCTGGATTATGGCACTGTCGCTTTCTGGCTGGCAATCGCGCTGGACAGTTTTGTTTTCGCCTCGCTGGCCGTGGCCCTGGCCATGCTGGTGAAATCCCATGCGGATCAGGCCATGTTCACAAGCTTTGTGATCACCCCCATGGCCTTTTTGGGGGGCACCTTCTTTCCTGTGGACCGCCTTCCCGTATGGGCGCAGAAGGTCCTTTTTTTCCTTCCGCTCACCCATGCCTCAAAGGCCATTCGATCGGCATCCTTTGGAAACCCTGTGAATTATTCATCTTACCTTCTGCTGGCCATTATCGGGGTGGTCTTTTTTTTCGGCGCCATCCATTGCGTAAACAGAGCGAGGGATTGACAGGATCTGCGACAAAATCATACGAGGAATCGGGATGGAAAGGATAAATATCGATGGAACATGATACAGACGAAAAGGCCATTGTTATTTCGTGCTTCGGCGCCACATATCCAAAAGCGCTTGTTGACATCACAACCATGCAGAAAGAGATGGAAAAAACCTTCCCGCGGGCAAAGGTAAAGGTGGCATTTACGTCCAACATCATCAGAAGGATATGGCATGAACGTCAAAGAGACACGGAGTATCGTGCGAAAAACGGGGATGCCGGCGCAGAAATCCTCTGTGCAAGGGGCCCCCTTGCGACCATCGCGGACCTGCAGGATGCCGGCTACAAGGTCATCATTGTGCAGCCCACGCACATCTATGCGGGTGAGGAATACCATGATCTTGCATCCTATATAGACGGTCTGAACGCCATAAGGACCGTAAAAGCAAAATACATGCCTTTCAAGAAACTGGTTCTCGGCCGTCCGCTCCTGGGAAAACCGGGGCCACAATATAACTACCGCAAAGACATGATCCACGCGGCAAAGGCCCTCGCCCCCGATGTGAGCCTTGCAAAAAAGAACCATGCGGCCCTTGTTTACATGGGACATGGAAACAAGTTCTACAGCACCGGTGTCTACATTGAATTTCAACAGGTCATGCGCAGGATGTACCCCGGAACGGATATATTTGTGGGTACTGTTGAAGGTTTTCCATCCCTTGAGGATGTTGTGAACATCCTGACTCGGGTTGGAGTCAAAAAGGTGGTCCTGAAACCTTTCATGATGGTGGCGGGTGAACATGCCCGGAATGATATGGCGGGGGATCAGGATGATTCATGGAAATCGGTTATACGCTCAGAGGGAATTACGGTCACGTGCGTGCTCCAGGGGCTGGGAAAGTACGCTGAAATCAGGCATATTTTCATTGAACACATCAAGGATGTGGCCCGAGACAATAAAATACCCCTGTAGCACAAAAAAAGATTCGACCGGTCGGACAATCATAGGCCTTGAATAGAAGAGGGGTCAAAGCCCGCAGTGACAAAGGTGATGAGAAAAATGACAGCAGGAACTCTCTATGGAATCGGGGCAGGGCCCGGAGACCCGCAGCTTATTACCCTGAAAGCGTTAGAGATCTTGAAACGGGTCAAATTTGTGTTTGCGGCATCATCTACCCGGAACACTTACTCACTGGCAGTCGGTATTGTCTCCCCATTTCTTGGGGAGGATGTGTCTGTTGAGCTTGTCGGATTTCCCATGACGCACAATAAGACGGAACTCAGGGCAGCGTGGAGAGATAATGCCCGCAAGATGTTGAAACACCTCAGGAAGGGAAAGGACGCGGCCTTCGTCACCTTGGGTGACCCTATGACCTACAGCACGTTTGGTTATATCCTGCAAACCATCCGGGAGACAGATCCGGATGTGCCAATCGAGATCATCCCCGGCATTACCTCGTATCAGGCGGGTGCAGCCGCCGCCTGCCGGGTCCTTGCGGAAGCGGAGGAGTCCTTTACGGTTATTTCAGGGGCCATGGGCGCCGAAAGGCTGAAACAGGTAATAGACCACACGGATAATGTGGTCATGCTGAAGGTATACAAACGCTTTGACGAAATCATGGACACACTGGATCATCTTGGATTGAAAGAAAAAGCTGTGCTCATAT
>CAYTJI010000321.1:0-2908 GCA_964438065.1 uncultured Desulfobacteraceae bacterium
ATCGATAGGGCTTACCGATAAACCCGGCTGCGCCCGCCTGAATGGTATCTCCTGCCGTTGCTTGGGCTGAATAGCCGCTGGCAATAATAACCTTAACTTGAGGATCCATTTTTATCAGTTCCTGCAAACACCGGTGGCCTCCCATGCCGGGCATGTTCAGGTCCAGGATTATCAGATCAATGCGATCTTTTTTTTCTTTATAAATCTCAAGAGCCTGTTCTCCGTTTACAGCCGATATGGTCGAAAAACCCTGTCTTGTGAGCATTTCACACCCTAAATTCCGCATATGTTTTTCGTCATCGACCACCAGCACGGTTTCAGTGCCGCGGGGCAAATCCTTTTTTCCCCTTATTGTCGCGTTCCGCTCCGGGGCCATGGCATCTATAACCGGCAAATAGACCTTGAAGGTGGTCCCCAGGCCCGGTTTGCCGCTGTAACAGGTGATGTACCCATCATGATCTTTTACAATACCGTAAACCGTAGCCAGTCCGAGGCCCGTGCCCTTGCCGACCTCCTTGGTGGTGAAGAAAGGCTCGAAAATATGTTTCAGGGTTTCTTCGTCTATGCCTTGTCCGGTATCTGAAACGGTCAGCAGGACATATTTTCCCGGCTTTGCGCCCAGGTGAGAGGCTGTATATTTTTCATCAAGTGTCACATTTTCGGTTTCAACCATAAGTCTGCCGCCATTGGGCATGGCATCTTTCGCATTGATCGCCAGGTTCATCAGGACCTGCTCAATCTGAGCCGGGTCGGCATTTATAATGCCGGGGTCGTCTGCCAGGGTCAGTTCAATATCGATCATTTTCGGGATCGTGGTTTTTAAGATCTCACAAACTTCTCTAACGGACCGGTTGATATCCAGGGGCCTGGGACGCCGCTCGGTTTTCCGGCTGAAGGTCAAAAGCTGCCTGGTGAGATCCCTGGCCCTTTGGGCCGCGCTTTCGATCGCTTTTAAATACGCGAGGTCGGGATGACCGGGCTCTTTTTCAACCATCAGCATCTCGGTATATCCTAAAATAGTCTGGAGAATATTATTGAAGTCGTGGGCGACTCCCCCGGCCAGCACGCCGACCGACTCCATCTTCTGGGCGTGCAGGAGCTGTGATTCCATTTTCTTCAGAGCGGTGAGATCCGTCAAAACGCCGCGGCTGCCTTTGTAGACGCCCTTGTCCATGATGCGGGAAACAGCGATCAAGGCAGGGAGCTTTTTGCCCGACTTGGTGGTGAATGTAATTTCATATTGAGAAAATTTTCTCTTTGGCTGCTTGTTATATTCCTTAAGCAATATGATGCGGTTTTCTTCATCCAGGGTGTCCTTGATATTCATGCCGAGCAGCTCTTCCTGACGATATTCCATCAATTCACACAGCCTGGGGTTGACAAACGTATAATTTCCCGTTTCATCCGTGATCCCGACCCCCTCGTTCATGTTAGTGACCAAGTCGCGGTACAGGGATTCCGATTCCGCCAGTTGCGCCTCTTTTTGCTTCAATTCGCTGATGTTGCGCCCTTCCACGGCAACCCCTGTTATCTCCCCGGAATTGCTCCGTATCGGGGCCGCGGAATAGTAAATCGGGATCTCCCGCCCCTCCCGGGTAAAAAGGCTGCACTCAAACCGGATTGTTTTCCCCTGAAGAGCCGCGTCTATTGACCCTTTAATTTTATTCTTTGTTTCGGGGGATTGATCAAACCAGGGGCATTCCGCGAAGGAAAGTCCGATTACCTCCTCTTCAGCAAACCCCAAAGTGTCCAGCGCCACTTTGTTTGCGTGCCGGAGCTTTTTATCGCCATCTACAATCCCGGCAATGTCCAGAATCGAATCCAACAGATTCGGTGATCTTCCAACTCCATTTTTTGTGTCATGAAGCCCCGTTATGTCCCATCCCTCGGCCACTGCGTACACGAGCCTTCCGTTTGCATCAAAAACCGGCCTCAGGCTGAACCGGATGTCGACATAGCCCCCGGCCGTTCGCATTTTTTCCTGCGAGATTACGGTTTCGCCGCCTTGCGCCTTCTTGATATGTTGCCGGATCCGCGCCTGCACTTCCGGGTCATAAGACCACCACCAGATATCCGGAAAGTATCGACCGATAACATCCCCATAAGAAAGCCCGGAAATCTCCAGCACGGTCCGGTTGACCATCAGGACAATGCCGTCAGGGTCGAGCAGGCCGGTGTACGTCAAAAGACGATCAATAAATTTACTGTAATCAATGGTCTTATCTTGTGTTTTCAACTTGAAATTCCTTTCTTGTTCCATGAACAACGCCGATCCTGATTTTTAAAACGCCGGTTTTGATCCATGATTATCGGAACCGGTTGTTGCAGGGCGGGGACCTGTTCCCCGCCGTATTCCGCCGATGTTCAGCGGTTGGAATCCCTATGCTCAAAAAACACATGCAAGAAAAGTACCAAAGCAGCAAACCCGCCCACGCTCAACAGGCGGGGAGGATTCTGCCCCGGTCGAAGAGACGGGAAGGTTCCCGCTTGTATCAGGATACAAAAAGAAATAATTTTTTCAAATACCATCCCGGCTTCCGGTAATGTTCCCATTGCCTGGCCTCAGGGCCGGATGCCGTTATGCTTTTGACACCTGAACCCTGCAGGCGTCGAGGGCACATGGCACGTGCGTTTGTGCATAGAGCGCCGGTAATGGCAACCCCGGTCATGAGAAACATCACCGGGCTGCAGGAAAACAGGCCAAAGTCAGCTGTTTTTCTACCGGCGTGAGCATTTTTCTGATACATTACTATAAATAGTGAAAAAAAGAAAATAATGCCAATTTATTATACACAACATTCTTGACACATAAATATTGATGATTACTGTATCCGCAAAAAGATAGCGTGTTCAGCATATGTTGAATTTTTAAGAAAAAGGAGGTGGGAAAAATGACGCTCGCATTATC
>CAYTJI010000322.1:0-2906 GCA_964438065.1 uncultured Desulfobacteraceae bacterium
TGCGCAAAAATTCGCATTTCCGGATCGGAAACTCACCCGTGCCCCGAATTTCATTCATGTGGATGGGCACTAATTCGGTACCAACCCGGACAGTGAAAGAGAGCCCGGATATGAAAATGAAAGACATCGGAGAGTTCGGCTTTATCCGGTCCATTAAGGACACGTGTGTCTTTTCACACACAAGGCTGGTCCGTGGCATTGGGGATGACTGTGCGGTGATCGGGCCATACGACGACAGGGTCTTCCTGATCAGCACGGATTTGTTTTTTGAGGATGTCCATTTTATCCGGGGAAAAATTTCACCTGAAGCCCTCGGCCGGAAGGCCCTCAGCGTGAACCTGAGCGACATCGCGGCGATGGGAGGAAAGCCTCTCCATGTCTGGATCTCTCTGGCCGTCCCCGGCCGAACGGATGTTGAATATCTTCAGGCGGTTTACACCGGTGTTAAAAATGGATGCAGAAGATACGGAGTTAACATCCTCGGGGGGGATACCTCGGCATCAACGGAGAAGGTTGTCATCAGCATGACCGTTTTGGGTGAAGCGCAGGAAAATGAGGTCATATACCGCAATGGCGCATCCCCGGGGGACCGCATCTACGTGACCGGAACAACAGGGGATGCTGCCGGGGGTCTGATGCTGCTTCAGGGATGTGCATCGGCCCCGGATCACGTGGCTTCAAGACTGATAAACGCACATAACCATCCTGTCCCTTTTGTTGAAACAGGCAGGAAGATTGCACGCTCGGGGCTCGCCTCCGCCATGATCGACCTGAGTGATGGACTGATTGCCGATCTGGGGCATATCTGCGAGGCAAGCGGCGTCGGTGCTTGCCTGGTGCGCAATGCGTTACCTGTTTCCGAATCCCTCATGTCCCTTGCCGGGATAAATGAATTCGACCCTTACAAACCGGCCTTGTATGGGGGAGAGGATTACCGACTCCTCATGACAGTGCCGGAGAAGAACGTCCGTGCGTTTGAAAGGATGTTCGAAAAGGATGATCCCTGCCAAATGTTTCGTATAGGAGAGGTCACTGATGATCCCGGAATCATCATGCTTCTCCTGCCGGACGGCACGATGGTGCGTGTTGAGATGAAAGGCTTTGACCATTTCCGACCGCCGGCAAAGACCCGCAACAGCCGGTGAGTTTTCGCCAAACAAAAAAGAGCCCTCATCCATGAGTGGATCAGGGCTCTTTTGGGTACCGCTCCACTGCGGGAGACGGTTGTGAACTATTTGTTTATTGACCGGTAATAGTTGATGAGGATCTCGGCGACTTCCGGACGAGAGAACTCCTTGGGAGGTTTCTGGCCGGCGGCCAGCATTTCCCGGACCTTGGTCCCTGACAGAAGCACAAAGTCATCCTTGGTGTGGTCTGGTGCGTCTCGCATCATCACGACTTTGTTCAGCTTTTTGGACCATGCGGTATGGTCGGCACGGAAAATTTCAATTTCCAGCGAACCCTTGGGGATTTCGTCAAAAATGGTCTGGGCGTCAAACGGTCCGTAATAGTCTCCCACACCGGCATGATCACGACCGACGATCAGATGGGTGCATCCGGCATTCTGACGGAAAACAGCATGGAGCAGGGCCTCTTTCGGTCCGGCATAGAGCATGTCGAAACCATAGCCCGTGACGAGCACAGTGTTGGGTTCAAAATAGATTTCGACCATCTTCCGGATACAGGCATCACGGACGTCTGCCGGAATATCGCCGGGTTTGAGCTTTCCGAGCAGCATGTGGATGAGAATGCCGTCGGCGTTTACCGCCTTATAGGCCATGCGGCAGAGTTCTTCATGTGCCAGGTGCATGGGGTTACGAGTTTGAAAGGCAACGACTTTTTCCCACCCGAGTTTTCCCATTTCATCACGGATTTCGTATGCGGTTTTGAAGGTGCCGGCAAAATCTTTTTCAAAATAAGAGTAGTTGAGGACCCGGATAGGGCCGGAGATGGCAATGTTTCCCACAGTGTTAAACGCCTTGACGCCGGGATGCTCCATGTCGGTGGTCCTGAAGATCTCTTTGGTCATGGTCTCCATCTGTTCAGGGCTGATTTCTTCGATTGCCTCAACATCCTGGATGGCCAGGACGGGATTCCCGTCCACATTGGGATCCCTGAGAGCGATTCTCTTGGCTCCCTGGATGGAAGATGCGTCTTTGACCACGTTCAGCACCGGCGTGGGCCAGAACAGGCCGCTGGAGATTTTCATCTCCTGAGCCACGCTCATGGCGTCGGCCACGTTCATGTAGCCGGTCAAAGGGTTGAAATAGCCGCCGCCCAGCATGACGGCGTTGGCCGCTGCGGCCGAGCAGACAACGATTGAAGGCAGACTTTCAGCCTCCTTTGTCAGTTCAGCACGTTCAGCCTCATCCATGACAAAAAGCGGATTTAACGTGTCGGATCCATGTGGTTTGATCATGATTTCTCCTCCTGTGGATTTGGTTTAAACTCTCTTCAGTGCCGGACGGAAACGCCGATTTGGGTCGGTCTATTGTGGCAGGCATTGTCCCTCGCTCCGGCCTGACACGATCAGTCACGGAGCGTTTTTCCAGGGGGTGGAACCCGGCAAAATATGGGTCGGGGTTTTCATCCGGACACATTCTGTCGAGAGAGAAATCCTCTCAACAGAAAATACGTCAATACAGATCCCATGATTCTTGGCTATGTGCGGCGGGGGACGATTTTCAAAGTTCCCGCTTCAATCATTCAGATTTGTCATATCAATTGTTTCCGGTCATGTCAAGGCGGCGTTGTAATTTTTTTCACAAACAGAAGCGTTTCCCGGCCGTGCCCTGTGCCCCTGTTGTTCGGGCGGATGAGGCTCGGCAAACCTCAATTGACAACTGATTACTGTCCATCCATAAATGAAATTCGGGGCACGGGTGAGTTTCCGATCCGGAAATGCG
>CAYTJI010000323.1:0-2905 GCA_964438065.1 uncultured Desulfobacteraceae bacterium
CCTGCTGCAGGCAGGTCTTCGGCAAACGCGACGCTTGCAGGATTTAGGTTTCATTTTCGGATTGGATTTTGCCGACCCCTACTTGGTTACAATGATCTTCCCTTCAGCCGTCATTTTTCCATCCTCCGTAGTGACCTTGTATTTGTACGTGCCGACATCAACAAACTGCAGTGTGGTGGTCGCCAGATAAGGCAGAAAGCTCGTCACATAACAGTTGCTGGAATCCAGGAAGAACCCGGGTATTTTCAGATTGGGATTGGCGGTAACATCCCGGCACGTCTTGCCTTCGTTAAAAACGACCTGGATTTCCTTCACCGGGACACCGTTGAGCCAGACGACAACCGTTTTCTTTCGGATGTACAGCGTGGCTGGATCAAGGTGAAAACCTTTCAGTTTGTTGGTGTTTCCCTCATAGTCGGGCCCGATTTTTACCAGTTTGGCCTCCGTGCTATCCTGCGCGGCGACCGGGTTGGCAACAAGGGTTGCCAGGAACAGACTTGCCAGAATGAAACCAACCACCAGAAAAACATTGCCTTTTTTCATTTTGCACCCTCCTTTCAATAGTTAGTGTGTCCATCCGGAAATGAGGCCCGCTATGGCGGGCCTCATTTCCGGATGGACACAAGTTAATTGGTTATGATGCTTTTTCCCCTCTAATCGAAAATCCATATTCCAGCTTTGTTGAAGGTTATTCCAAAACAGACGCATTGTCAACCCTCTCGCCCTGCCGGGACATTCCATCCAGGCATGCCTCAAAAAGCCGCTCTGTCCGGAAAAAATCTTTGAAAAACGACCACTTTTGCGACCACTCGGCGCGTGCCTGTCCGCCGTCCGGACGGGACAGGCTCATACCTCTCGAAGGGTTTGAGCATTTCAAGACGGCCGGAATGCGGGTCAATGATAACCGCAGTGTTCATTGCGTCATCGTCGGGGGGATTCGGCAGGTCGAGTTTGAAGGGATGGCCGTCAGCGCTGATGAGTTCATCGGTCTCCGCATTGAACCCTGAATCGCCCGAGCCTTCCCCAGCTCTCAGAAGGAAGATGGTCACAGTGGATGGTTCAGGCAACCGTGTTTTATCCCGTTCAATAGGGGTGATGGATGGTTCCCAGGCATAGACATTTCGCCGCCCCCTGTCCCGGATGATCGCACAAGTCCGGCAGGGAGTCATGAACCGGAGAGTTTTTCCTCCTTTTTTACCAAGGATTCATACCTGCAACCCGTCAAGCCGAAATACTGCCCTACATATTCGGCCTTTGGCCTGTACAGGGCGGGTTTTTCCTGTGCCTCGGCAAACTTTTCCTCGATAATGTGTGCACACCAGCCCACGATCCTGGACATGGCGAAAACAGGCGTCATGAGATCCGGAGGGATTCCCATCATAAAATATACCGGGGCGCTGTAGAAATCGACATTGGGCAGGATATCTGTTTTACCTCTTTTTCTGAATTCCCGGATACTGGACGCCTCCAGTTTTTCTGAAAGTATACGCCATTTCTCCATTCCGGTTTTCACACCCAGTTCAACGGCCATTTGCTTTAAAAACCCGGCCCTTGGATCCATGGTCTTATACACTGCGTGCCCCATGCCCATGATGCGTCTGCCATGGTCAAGCTCATTCGTTACCCAGCGGTCGATATCTTTTTCGTTTTCCAGCGCCAGAAGCATCTCCATAACCCGGCTGTTCGCGCCACCGTGCAGCCTGCCGGATAGCGCTCCGAGGCTTGCGGCCACACCGGCATACAATCGTGCCTGGGTGGATACGACTTGGCGACAGGCGAAAGTCGATGCATTGAACGTGTGTTCTGCATGAAGAATCAGGCACTTGTCCAGGACACTTGCCGTTTTTTCGTCAGGCTCGCTGCCGTGAAGCTGCCACAGAAAGTTCGCAGCATGAGAAAGCCGTTCATCTGGCGGAACCGGTTCAAGGCCCTGCCGGATTCTATGCCATGCGGCGATCATAGCCGGAATAGATGCGATAAGCCTCAGGGATTTTCGGATGTGGGTCTCCCTGCTTTCTTCTTTCGGGCCCGGATCGAACATGGCCATCAGACAAATGCCTGTCTGCAGCATATCCATGGGATCGGCGTTTGCCGGACATTTTTTCAGAATCTCAACAAAAAACGCAGGGAGGTCCCTCGCATCCTTTAGCGCCGACTCGAAATCCTCGAGTTCCTTTTTTTTCGGAAGATAGCCGTTCAAAAGAAGAAAGGCCACTTCCATAAAAGAAGACAGCTCCACCAGCTCTTCGATTCGGTATCCCCTGTAAAGCAGTATGCCGTTATCCCCGTCAATGAAGCTGATTTTGGTGTCGGCAACCGTCACGCCACGAAGACCGATGTTCTTGACATTTACACTCTGTGCCACAACATCCTCCGACATATCCTGATGAATCCAAACCAGAGCCCTATTTATCCCGGGTCTGAAATTCCATGTAGCGTTTCAAATCCTCCTGGGCATCAAACGCCGCCTGTATGCATTCGGGGCACCTGGAATTTCCCATATCATCGACAAATGCGTAGCTCCAGTTGACCATATTTTTTCGAAGTTTTTCTTCCGATTGGTATGGGCCCAGACACCATCCACATGATCCGCATGTACACGACCAGGTATTTTTCTCACGGTCAACCTTACCACCCATGGCAGACGCCTCCTCAAGCGGGTTTATTCCCCTTCCACAGTTATGGCTTCATATTTAAATACGTCAGGACGCAAGAGATTACAACCTAAATCCTGCAAGCGTCGCGTTTGCCGAAGACCTGCCTGCAGCAGGCAGGTGCAAGGCGGCAAGGGCGCAGACGTACGACGATACTTCAAGTCCTTGCCAATGCCGTCCCGCCTCCAGGCGGGATAAACGCGACGCTCCCGCGGGGTAAACTGTTTTCAAAAACCGCAGCCTTTATGGCC
>CAYTJI010000324.1:0-2902 GCA_964438065.1 uncultured Desulfobacteraceae bacterium
GCGCTCCCGGAGGGTAAACTGTTTTCAAAAACCGCAGCCTTTATGGGCGCATTCGGATTGATGTGTGACATGCAAGCCCGGCATTCCCATAACTCACTGATATTAGAAATATAACTTCATTTTTTGAAAACCGTTTATGCAGGTTTTAGATAATGCTAATTGCCGCGGATCAGTCGCACGCACCCGGGCAGGTTTGCTTGCCTGCACGCGCAGTCGGCTGCATCCGTTGGTTGTAAGGCGCGGATCGCATTACGGCCGGCGGATGGTAATACGCGGCGATTGTTGCCGGGCACAGATCGTCCGGAAACAATGTAACCATAACGACTGAAGTCCAAAATTCCCTCAGGGGTTGGTTCAGAGACGGCGAACCTGATTCAGCCCGGTTCACCTACTAAAAAGTGCATTTTGTCCAGGCACAAGTTTACATGGTTCAAAAGATCACCCGTCTGGTCTCTGTATAGGTCAATGGCGTTTGAGCCTTGTTTGATTGCTTTGGCGACGGCCTTCCCGGCGCGAAAACCGGAATCAAGCGCTGCGCTTATCCCTTCGCCATTAAGATACATGAAACCTGCCGCTTCGCCGGTCAGGATGACCCTTCCGCTGCCAAGATTCGTCGGCGCCTGCCTGAGCACACATCCTTCATTGCGTGCCTCTTTTCCTAAAACAACGCCAAAATTTTCAGACAGGAATTCCTTAAAGGTTTCCATGCTCTTTTTCAGGCTGCGGCCTTTAAATCCGCCGACACAGAGCGTCAAGAAATCGTCTTTACGGGAAACACAGCAGATGATATCCCCAATTTCAGGCTCAAAGAATACATACCAGCCGCCATCCTTGAGGCTTCCGGTATCAGAAAAATGATAATAGGCCTGATAGATACCTATCTCCATGCTTTCCTGTCTCCAGGAAGGATCTAAAATGTTACGGACCCTGGAATTACCCCCATCCGCACCGATAAGATAAGAACACGTGAATTCCTGACGAGTTTCATCTTTGGATAATAACTCAACCGATACCTTATCCCCTTCATCTGAAAAGCTGCGAATCGAGCAATTTTCCCTGTAGCGTGCTCCGGACTCCTTCAAAAGCCAATAATCAAATTTATTTCGCCAGATATTGTGGTAATCGGTTGGAAAAGACCGCCCGTCCTTTGGAATTTCCCAGACGTATTGGATAAAACCCTTTTCACGCCTCCATTCCTGGATATCAGAAGCCTTTATGATTTCAGGATCGCAGTAAACCGACTTCGGCGGAAGCCCGCCAAAATATTCTTTAAGCAACACCTGGGTCTGCCCAAAAAGGACTCCGGAGCATGTCTTATGCCTCGGGAGTTGATCCTTTTCAATCACTACCGGATCTACCCCCTCTTCCTTTAAAGCCTTCGCACAAGCCGAACCGGCTGGTCCGGCCCCAACAATAATTACCTGATATTCTTCCATAATGAATCCTCCTGTAATTTTGATTATCAAATATACCTCTTTTGAATTCCGGTTTTTCCCGAAATTCAACAATAAGCCAACTTCAATATTTGTTGCCTTCAGATAATTATTAATTGAGCTTCGTGTGCAAAAGCAAGCGTTCGAACAGCTTTTAGTTCAACTCACCCATGCCCGAATTTCATTTATGGATGGACACGACCTAAATCCTGCAATTCCCTCCGCTCTTCCGCCTTTTCGAGAAACATTCGGGCATCTAAGACACAGGCCCGGCTGCCGTTATTGAATACGCGAACCGGGTTTAGATCAGCCTCGGATATTTGTGAAAAATCAACCAGGAGGCTTGAAAATCTTGCCAGAATGTCCGCCAACCCATCCAGGTCATACGGTACGGACGATCTCAGACCTGTAAAAATGGGGAAACCTTTCAGTTGCCCTAACATCTCAAGGCCGTTCTGTTTTGAAATCGGCGCAACGCGAATCACAACGTCATCAAGCAGTTCGGTATAAATGCCTCCAAGCCCCACCATAACCACCGGGCCGAA
This sequence comes from uncultured Desulfobacteraceae bacterium, assembly GCA_964438065.1. Taxonomy (GTDB): domain Bacteria; phylum Desulfobacterota; class DSM-4660; order Desulfatiglandales; family Desulfatiglandaceae; genus CAYTJI01. Next base: position 1,979 of record CAYTJI010000324.1, read on the forward strand.
ATCTTTGTCCTGTTTGCCTCCGATTATAACATCAATGCCTTCAGGGACCATCCGTTGAAGTTTCACTCCGGATATCATCGCCCCGGGACGCGATTCCTTTACATGGCTCAACATGTCATTGTAGTTTTCAAGAAGGCTGTCAGCATCATTTATGTCCAATTTAACACCACCCACATCGGTTTTGTGTGATATGTCACGAGAATGAATTTTCATTGCCACTGGGTAGTCTATCTCTCTTGCGATGTCTGCAAGTTGCCCGCTGTTTTCGGCTACCCTTAATTTTTCCGTGTTTATACCGTAACACGCAAGTAATTCCATGGCCTCCATATCATCCAGATATCCGTCAGTGGAAAAAGAAATAATATCCCGTGCCTGATCAACATTTTTGCAGGCAAATTTCTCGGATCCAGAAGTCCTGATTCGGGATTTTGATTTCGCAAATCGTAACTTTTTCCCAATACACTCGACTGCATCTTCAATAGAATCAAATATCGGGAACAAGGTCTTCTGCCTTAGTTTGAATACGGCGCCGGGATCCGTTACCCAGAAAAAGGCAAGCGGCTTATTCGCACGGCTCGCTTCTTCATGGGCGAGACAAATGAATTCTTCTGTTTCCAGTTGACCGTGAATATCTTTCCCAAGATTAAAAGTGGACAATATGACGGCATGTGTCTCATCAAACCCCAGCACCATTCTCAGCACTTCCAGGACTTTTTCATTGCTGAAAATATTTCCCAGATCAATGGGATTGGTGTGGTTGATAATTTTCGGTCTGCCTATCTCCCAGAGTTTATCCTTAAAATTGCCGGGAAGATCGATCAAGTTCAAGCCCGCTTTGCGACAGGCATCTTCACACATAAGCGCCATGCCGCCCGAAGAAGCCATGGCAACGACATTGGGTCCCCTGACAGCAGTCCCTGAAAG
>CAYTJI010000325.1:0-2884 GCA_964438065.1 uncultured Desulfobacteraceae bacterium
ATTATTTTTTTCGCGCAACGCGGATATTAGGCAAAAGGGCCATTTATGGATGAACATTATAAATAATAACAAGTCACTAAACACAAAATTGGAAACTACGCGCATTATCTCTTAAACCTTCCGGGGCCTGCCATCGCATCCCCGGCAAAATAACATGCCTTGGACACTTCAAATTCATACTCATAGGCCTCTGAAACAGCCGCCCCGACGTCAATGGCCTTTTTGGCCTGTCTGACGGCCACCGGAGAGTGGCCGGCAATTTCGACCGCGAGCTTCCGGGTTTCCATCTCAAGTTCTTCGGGAGGAACCGCCCTGTTGAATATCCCCAACCTCACGGCCTCTTCAGCATCAACAACCCTTCCGGTAAAAATCAGCTCTTTTGCCCGCCCGATCCCGACAATCATTCTCAGACGCTGGCACCCGCCGCAGGCGGGGATCATCCCCCACCGGATCTCGGACTGGGAAAATCTGGCGGTTGTGGATGCAATACGGATATCACAGGCAAGCGCAACTTCAGCCCCCCCACCGTAGGCCACCCCGTTTACAGCCGCAACCGAAGGCTTTGGAAAATTTCCAAGCGAATGAAAAAATGAGCGAATCACCGTTTCCCGGTAAGGCAGGATTTCATGCTCGGGCATCGCCGCCCGTTCTTTCAGATCAATGCCGGCACAAAAGGCCTTTTTCCCTTCACCTGTGATCACCACGACCCGGACATTATCGTCTACCGCCATCCGATCCAATTCCTCCCGCAGAGACACAAAAACATCCCTGCTGAGGGCATTGGAATGATCCGGACGGTTGATTGAGATCCAGGCTACGTAATCTTCCACCTTTATCTTAAGGACATCCTGTCTGTTCATTTTCAAAGGCCCCTTTTCAGAGAGCGGTCATAGGTTCACGTCTCATCAGCCCATCAAAAAGCAACCGGGTGAGTTCATCGGAAATATCTTTCATCGGAAGCCGGCCGTTGTCCCTGAACCAGTGATAAACCCAGAGCATGGCCCCGAGGACCCCGAATGCCGCCACCGTGTGATCCACCGGGTTGATTTTTCCCATCTCATCCAGCTCCCTGATTTTATTTCGGAACAGCGTAAATATTTCCCGGTGCTGCCTGTTGCACAATTCTCTCAGATCTTCAGGCAGTTGATAGAGCTCATCAATAAAGATGGCGATTTCTTTGCGCATTCCGCCATCACTGAACAGGTACAACATCGCGGCAATCATCTGGCGCAGACATACGAGGGGATCCGTATATTTTTCAATGGTCTGGTACAGCACGGCCAAGACCTTGTCACCGGCACCCTTGATAATGTTGAATAATATTTCCTCTTTATTAGAAAAATGGTTGTATATCGCGGAACTGGTCATACCGACTTTTCCGACCAGTTGTCTGGTTGACGCCTTGGTAAACCCGTATTCATAGAAGAGCTCAATCGCCTCCTCGATAATTTTCTGCTTGGTTCCTTTGGCTTTCATGTTTTGCATGCCGTTTTTCCGGTTAGCCGATACGTTCAAACCCGGCCTGCCTAAAGTCATCGCTCTCATCAATATGAACGAGCGCTTGTTTTTATATCCCCATTTGTTGCTTCTGTCAAGGAAAAAAGCCCGCCCGGGAACATTCTTCACCATCCTCGCAAAAACTGCCACAGCACGGCATTCCTATTTGGTGCCCATCCATGGATGGGCACCAGCTATTATTCATTACACGATATTTGATCCGGGCAGGAAGTGTTCCGGAAAAGCAAGAGGAGAGGTATGATGTACCGGCGGGTATGTTGCAGGATGCATCGATTCAAAGCCCGGCGAGATCTTCACCGCGTTCATCTGGGAAATCCGTGTGAAGGCTCCGATGCAGTTCCTGAACGTGAGTTTTCAGATTTCCCTTTATTACAGCCAGATCTGCAGGGTTTTCATGCTGATAAGAACAGATCAGTGGATGAAAAAGAGTTTCCAGTTCTTTAACGTCAAAAGATTTCAATAAAGCATGCAAGTCCCCGACTTTCCCCAGACGATATCTTCCTCCCGCTTCCATGATCCGGAGCGCGTCGAAAAATCCTTTGACGGCCGCTTCGGCAGCGAAACTCCCGGCCCAAAGCGTTTTCCCAACGCCATCCAATTTGTCAAGACGCATACGAATGGACATATTCAATAAAAAATAGATGATCGCGATGCCCGGGTTGGCTGTTATTTCATGAAGAGAAGACAGGACGGACGCATAGTTTCTGGCAGTGGTGAGTTTGACTTCAATATTTCCGTGGACCGTTCTGACGACAAAATCTCCAGCCGCATGATGCCAGGGGTAAATGTGGTGAAAGGTGGCCGTGTCATAATAGAGCGTCAGGATTTTTGATGCCTGTCTGAAAATTTCGAAAGCCTCTTCCGGCGAAGCATATCGATTGCCGTGCTGCTGGTCCCAGATACAGACTTTCTGACGATTATCCGCTTTATCTACGGAAAGATGCCATTCGTGAAAGTCTTCAAACCATTCAGAAAGGCACATGAACAGCTTTTGCTGTGTGTTGTCCCGGGCCCGCCGATTAATCTCTCCGCTGAAATAGACCCTCGGCAGAAAAGAAGGGGAAAAGGAACGGTTCAGAAAATTCAATATATCACATTCTTTCCGCAGCCATGCCGCGGTTTTTTCTGAAACTGCCGTGCTGACCGACAGCTTGATATGCCGCCCGTTTGTTTGTATTTCAATGCTTGCCAGATGGTACAGGACGCCGTGTTTCTCGCTCCGGATGGATATCTCGCGAATATCGGACAGGTCGATTTTCTTTTTGAAACACTGTTCCAGGACAGAGATGAACGCTCCGGCGTGCTTCCCCAGAACAAATGCCCTGATGGATTCGAAGTAGTCTTTCAGCAGAAGGGAGGGGTGAGG
>CAYTJI010000326.1:0-2881 GCA_964438065.1 uncultured Desulfobacteraceae bacterium
TACAAATGCCTTGTCGAGCATCGCCTTTCCATCGGCACAATCCTTGGCTATGGAAACACCCGTCATAAAGAATGCCACCACACCCGCGATAAACAATATTGACACAACCTTTTTCATAATGCACCTCCTGTGTTGATTCCCCATTTTCCTCCCATTGCGCGCGGGATCCGGAAATGGGATCTCCGCGTAACTGCCATTGACCGGGTCAAAACGAGAATGCGCTGTTTCCGGGGGTTGGGGCCATTCCTTGCGGAAATGTATTAAATGGCCTGCTTCTCCGGAACGACAGCATATTTTCCTGCTGTAGAATATCGAATTACCGGAAAACCGTCAACTTTTTATTGGAACCTCTGCATACCGACCCCTTGCAAAAATCGGTCCTTATGTCTGAACAAGTGGGCAAGCCAACGCAACCGTCACGTCATACATGGTTTATCACCCGTTCCACCCGAAATATTCAAAAACGTATTCCCGCCACCTGCCGGCGTCAAACGAAAAAAAGAAGGTGAATCCCGCAACGGTGTGATTCCCCTTCCGGACCCGCAGCCGAACCGGCCTTGTTCAAAAGTCCCGTTACTTGATCGTCTTGATGAAAATACTTTTTGTACACCACCTGTCAAAGGGTTCGTTGCTCAGACGTTCCACAAGCCGCTTGCACAGAGATATTGCGCTGTTTCTGTCTGCCGGTTCATACGACCATCGGTAAAATCCCTGGGGAGTCCCTGAAAAATAGTCCCTTATCCGAACCAGGTCTTTTCCGGAAAAAACCATGGCAAGGATCATTTCATTGCCTGTCGGCGGAGACACCTCGATGTCTCCGGAACATTTTGTCCGGCCGGATTTCAGAAGGTTTTCCCCCTCACCGGCCTGCGGGAACAGGAGATATATCCCGTCCAGGTTGATATCAAACAGCAACGGATACCCGTTGCGAACAGGGGTAAGGCAGATGTTTATCGAATCTCCAATCTGAAAAATTCTGTCGGTTTTTCCGGATGTTTTCACCTTGACGCCGATTTCGTTACACGTCGGGTTGATCAGGGACAAGGCGTGCAGCGCACTGAAGCAGAAATTTCTCTTGATAACGGCGTCCAGATCAGAAAACAGGACGTTCCGGTTTACCGCGGACAATACTTCCACATGAGACTTGGCCGGATCGTTTCCGTAGACATTGCTTTCCACCGTCACTTTCAAGTCGGTATCACGGCCTGAAACGGCGAGAAGGATGTCGCAATCACCCTGTTTCACGCTTGTGACGATCTCCATGCTGTCAAGAAACGCACTCAGGGCGGGCAACAATTCAGAATTTTCCGGTGATCCGGCCTTTATACCGGTTTTCAGCACGAGTAAACGGTGTATATCCGCCTCTGTGACGGGACCTTTACGGTTTTTTATAACGGAAAGCAGTTCATCATTCCTTTCGTGAAACAGACGCAGTTTCAACGCACTTTCTTGAACATGTGGACGGGCAGGCGTAATAACTGCCCGAACGGCGGTTGACTCCGGACCCGCCAGGGGCTTGTGGCCCCCCGGTTCGGGCTTGCCGCGACCTGAAACCAGCATATAGACGATCACGGCCGCGACCAGCAGCAGCACAGCCGCGGCCGGAACGAACACCCGCCTGAATCGCGGCCCGGTGTCTGCTGCAATACCGGTCACGGTGCCGGTTTCAGGCCCTGACAGGGCGGATTTCCGTCTCGAAATCGCCTTTTCCAGGCTTGAAACCAGTTCCTCACAGTCCGGGTAACGATTCTGTTTATCCTTTTCCAGACACTTGAGGATAATCTTCTCATAGGACAGCGGAAAATCATATACCAGGCTGGATGGCGGTGGAGGGGGTTCCTTGACCTGTTTTTCGAGAACCGCGAATTCACTGTTGTCATTGAACGGAACTCTTCCGGTAACGATTTCGTAAAACACAATACCCAGAGAATAGATATCACTGCGGCCGTCAATGTCCTTCTCCGCTTTTATCCGCTCCGGCGGCATATATTTCGGTGTCCCGATGATCACTGAGTGGGTCACGGCGCTTTCCGTCGCCCTGGCGATACCGAAATCCGTCACTTTGACGACACCGTTTTCATCAATCATGATATTGGCCGGTTTGATATCCCTGTGAATAATGCCTTTTGCATGGGAATGGGACAGCGCCCGGGCCGTGTCACGGATGATTCGGGCGGCCTCGTCGGGGGGAAAAGGCCCATGGCTTTTCAGCAACTGGGCCAGGGTCCGGCCGTTGACGAACTCCATGATCAAGAAATAGGTTTCATCCTGGATCTCGATATCATAAATGTTCACGATATTCTGATGATGCAGTTTGGCCAGTATCTCCGCCTCGTCCATGAACTTTTTCAGGAACACCTCATCGCTGGCAAGCTGGGCCGGCAATGTCTTGATTGCTGCGTAACGATTGTGCAGGGACAGATGCCTGCCTTTATAGACAACCCCCATGCCCCCGCGGCCGATTTCTTCAAGAATCCTGTATTTTCCGATAATTTGTTCTTTCATAGACCGAAAGGTATTTCTCAGACAAGTATTGATGAATGCGAAAAAGGCCAAGCCGTATGCGGACATTGATATTTCATTATAAATGATTGATTATTCTGTCAGAACTGTCAACGCTTTTTTGGCTTCGGTACAATAGCTTCCGCCATGAAACCTTATTTTCTTGACTTTTGGAAAGTACTGGACATAAAATAGTATTTTGTCTCTGTTATGTGCTAATGTTTGTTTTGTATTGTCATGTACCTTGAGATCTTTGAAGAATGACCGATTTCGTGCCAAATCAAGTCGAAAATCCCTGCTGATCGGCGGGGGGACGGTGAAAATTATAACCGCAGGAATATATTGAATATTTTTGGGATTATAATTTGAGCCTGACCTG
>CAYTJI010000327.1:0-2879 GCA_964438065.1 uncultured Desulfobacteraceae bacterium
CTTTCTAATCCTACCAGCGAAAAAAGTTATAATAGGCTGAAATCAATAAGTAAGAGCCTGCGGCATATTTTCGGGTTTTAAGCAGCGCGCTGTTCCCAGAAGTCCTCCATTCGTCCCGAGCGGTGGCAGCATCTGAAAGCGATGATCGAGTTTGCGCCCCGGACGGTCCATTTCATGGCCGGTGCTTGAGCCGTTTTCCTATCACGGTTTTGCAGCCCGCTTCGACCACGCCTGAACCGGCGAAAAGGCCCAGGATGGGCGTTGTTGTTGAAATAGCCTATTTCTTTTTCGATCTTTTTTCTGCGTGGGCCGCTTCGGGACATCAACAACGCGGCTCCGGCGATGATTTCATTCACTCGCCCCTCATCGAGCATGGTCCTCCAAACGGTTTGAAGCCGCGTCAAATCAGTCCCGCCTTCTGGAATCACCATGGCGCACAGATCATGCAGGTGTTCTCGGGCATGATATAGGTCCACGATTTGGATACAGTCCGGAAAATGGAGGGCCGCGATTTCCCAATTGTACCGGGCTCCGCCGGCAATGACGGCTACTTTTTCGGCTTTGCTCAGACCTCGGCGCAAGGCCATGGAGCTTTTAGATAGCGGCCTTTCTCTTAGCGGGGTTTGCCGCTTGCCTGGAAAGACCATCCCGCACCTGACCCCACTCATGACGTGATTCGCTTAAAATCCCGGATGCCTCTTTTACGTTCTGTAAAATATCCTGACAGACACCCTGCCCGTGTTTCACCTGAGATCAATGGCTTCTCAAATAAATTGCAATTAAATCACAACATTGACCAACTTGATCCATTCAAGCCTCTCTTGGCACAGAGTGTGCTCTTTTCTTCACATAGGCCCTGGTCCGGGGAACATGCTTAAGACCGTAAGGTTTGGCCGTGATTGGAGGGTGACCAAAATGCGCATCAAGGATTCAGCGGCGCGGCGTCTTCGGGAGGGTTAGAGCAGACGGTCCTGAATTCAAGACCCAAGCCGAGCGCCAGGCAATGTTTTCAGGCGTTTTCATAGGGATTTTGACATGAACGATGAACATTACAAGTCAATGAGGATGAAAATCCTGGCCAGTATGATTATTGTGCCGATATTTCCTTTTATTTTGGCTTCAATTGTTACTTTTTATCATTTCACTGAATCAATCGAGACCAACACTGTCTTTAGGATGAAGAGAATTGTCGAAGATCACCGTCAGGTGATCGAGTTGTTTTTAAAAGAGCGTAAGGCGGACCTGCAGTTTGTCGCTGACTCTTATAGTTACAATGACCTCAACACTTCGGATGCCCTGCAGAGAATTTTTGACAATCTGCAAAATAAGTCCAACGCGTTTGTGGATTTGGGCGTATTTGACGAGACAGGTCTTCATGTCGCCTATTTCGGCCCGTACCGGCTAGCCGGAAAAAAGTACGGCGAGACGGAATGGTTCAAGGAGGTGATGAGAAAGGGCTATTACGTCAGCGACATATTTCTTGGTTACCGCAAGGTGCCCCACTTTGTCATCGCTATAGCCAAAAGAGAAAATGGCCGGTTTTGGGTGATTCGGGCCACGATAGACACGCTTTTGTTTAATGATCTCGTGGAAAAAGTCCGCTTGGGCAAAACAGGCGAAGCTTATATCCTGAACAAGGATGGAATCTTCCAGACCAAGCGGCGTTCCGGCGGTGAGCTGATGAAAAAGGATTCGGACGCCGCCAAGTACCTGGCTTTACACTCGGGGCTCAAAACCTTTGTTCAAAAGGACATCTCTGGAGAAAGCTATTTTTACGTCACGACCTGGCTGAAAGATGACAACTGGCTCTTGGTCGTCCGCCAGGAAAAGAGAGATGCTTTCGCCTCCCTGCATTCCGCGTCTTGGTTGGTCCTTTTGATAACAGCCCTGGGTATCTTCGCGATTGCAATAATCGCCTTTGTCTTCAGCAGCCGCGTCATCCGCCGAATGGAGCTTGTTGACCAGGAAAAAGGACAACTTGGCCAACAGCTCATCGTGGCCGGCCGGCTGGCGGAAATCGGTGAGATGTCGGCCGGGTTTGCCCATGAAATCAACAATCCCCTGCAAATTATAAGGACCGAACAAACACTTAGGGAAATGATTATCTCCGAGTTGATAGATCGGGGTGATTTAAAGGAATCGGAGGACCTGGAAGAATTCACGGAGTCTCTTGAGCAGATCAAGACTCAGGTTGACCGCTGCGCTGAGATTACCCAGGGTCTTCTCAAGTTTGCCCGGCAGAAAGATACGGTTCCCAGGGATTTGGACCTGCGCGATTTTGTGCCGGAAGTGATCAGAATGGTGGAAAAAAAGGCCGAAGTCGAAGGGATCACGATAAAACAGGGAATCCCGGACAATATTCCGGTCATCAATGCAGACGCCCCTCAGTTGCAGCAAGTGTTGCTCAATTTCCTGAATAACGCTGTTTTCGCTGTCCAGGAAAAATATGATTCCACGGGCGGGGGAGAAATAACGGTCGGTTTGAGTTCACGGGATAACCAGGTTGACATTACGGTTACGGACAATGGCTCAGGAATCAGTTCCGAAAACCTGAAAAAAATATTTACGCCGTTTTTTTCCACCAAGCCGGTAGGCCAAGGAACAGGGCTGGGCCTTTCAATCTGTTACGGCATCATTGAAAAAATGGGAGGTGTAATAGAAGTCAGCAGCACAGAGGGTAAGGGCACAACGTTCACGATTCGTCTGCCCATAAATGTTTAGCCGGTCCCATGGACTGTTCAATATTTCAGAGTTTAGTGCCTGTCCATAAATGGTTATTTTTCCCAATAGCTGTCACCCGCGAGCGGAGCGAGAAATCTTAATTGCTTTTGCAGTACACAGATTAAAAAATTTCCCCCTTGGTCGAAATGACAGAAGAA
>CAYTJI010000328.1:0-2877 GCA_964438065.1 uncultured Desulfobacteraceae bacterium
CACGAAAGTACCGCGGGCCTTGATCAAGAAAACGCTGAAAAGGCTTTCAAAGAAACATCTGGATACAGTTCAAATCACCTATGATTCAAGAGACGAAATCAATCTCCTCGGCAATGGTACCATTCGCGGGACAGACTGGCAAAAGCGACTCAGTTACCTGGTGACAAAGGAAAGCGTCACATTCCTTTCCGGAAAAGGGAACCTGAATGTCCATGCAGTCAAAAAAGGCGTTCGCGCTGGTGAATTATGACAAATGCGATCCGGGAAAATGCAATCCGGAAACGGGTTCCTGCGCGGCGGTGAAGGCCTGTTCCAACAAGGTGATCAAACAGATCGACGGCGCCTTTGAACCCCCGGCCGTGTTTCAGGACATGTGTATGGGATGCTGGGATTGTGTCGAGGCCTGCCCATTGGACGCGATTGAGATGAAACACATGATTGGCGCGTAAACGGAACGGAAACCGCTCAGACGGAGGCCCTTTCATTGCAGGACAGAAATCACAGAGTCATCAGCTATCTCCGCCTTTCGGTCACGGACCGCTGCAACCTGAGATGCATCTATTGCATGCCTGAAGAAGGGCTTGAATTCATGCCTCACGGGGAGATCCTCACATATGAAGAAATGCTCCGCCTTGTCAGGCTCTGTGTCCGGCAGGGAATTCGGAAGGTCAGGCTCACCGGCGGAGAGCCCCTGGTACGAAAGGGATTCATCCATTTTCTCAAGAGACTCAGCCGGATAAAAGGACTGGGAGAAATTACCCTGACAACCAACGGGGTCCTTCTCAAGAATTTCGCAGCCGATATCAGGAGCTGCGGTATCTGTCGCATCAATGTCAGTCTGGATTCCCTCCGACCGGAGCGATTCCTCCGGATTACCGGACGGGACTGTTACAGACAGGTATGGGAGGGCCTTGACGAAGCGGAGCGGGTAGGATTCGATCCCATCAAAATCAATGTAGTGGCGATAAAAGGGGTCAATGACGACGAAATACTGGATTTTGCGAACCTCGCCCTGGAAAAGCCTTACCATATCCGCTTTATTGAGCTGATGCCCGTCGGGGAACAGAATGCGTGGCGCCCGGAACGCTTTCTCTCCATCGATGAGATTTATCAGGAGATTCAGTCTGTCAGAGACCTGATCCCGATAGAGTCCGGTCCGGATGACGGACCGGCCCAACGATTCAGAATCAAGGGGGGACAGGGGGAAATCGGACTGATCGGTGCCCTGAGCCATCATTTCTGTTCCGTGTGCAACCGTCTGCGTCTGACCCCGGAAGGTCATCTCAGGGGTTGCCTCTTTTCAGAACAGGAGATGGACCTCAAGACACCGCTGAGGCAGGGAAAAAACGACGACCATATCCTCCGCCTGATTGAACTTGCCATCAAAAACAAGCCCAAAAACCACGGTCTGATTGAATACGGCCCGCGCAAGTGTGTACGGCAAATGCACAGCATCGGGGGCTAGCGGGGTTCGCAGAAAATCCGCAGTTATGCGTTGATAGTCTCGTAAAGGTTCTGAAATCAGTATTCCCCCGGCATCTCTTTCAACTGTGCCAGCGAAAATACCGGCCCGTCCTTGCACACGTATTTGTCGCCGATATTACAGCGACCGCAGATCCCGATACCGCATTTCATCCGCATTTCAAGCGACAGAATAATCCGTTCCGGCGGAAACCCGAGTTCCTCCAGTACGGGCTGGGTAAACTTGATCATAATGGGCGGGCCGCACACAATGGCAATGGCGTTTTCCGAGCTGGTGATCTTTTCTTTGGTGACAGTCGGCACAAACCCGACATTATATTTCCAGTCCGGGTCATCCGTGCCGTCCACCGTAATGTGCATATTGATATCGTCCCGTTTTTCCCACTCGGCCAGTTCATCCCGGTAGAGCAGCAGGCCCGGGCTTCTGGCTCCATATACCACGGAAATATCTTCAAATTTTGACCGGTTATCCCCATGGATCATATAGATGATACTTGACCGGAGCGTGGTAAAGGCAAAACCTCCTCCCACGATCACGACATTCTTCCCCTCCATTTCATCCCAGGGGTACCAGTTCCCCAAAGGACCCCGGATCCCCATGATGTCGCCTTCCTTCATGTTGTGAAGATGGCTGGACACCAGGCCGACCTTGTTCACCGTAAACGCGACAAAGCCCTTTTCCGTGGGGGAGGATGCAATTCCGATGGGGATTTCGCCCTTTCCCGGAACAGACAATTCCGCGAACTGACCGGGGATATAGGAAAACTTCTCTTCATCTTCAGGGTTCAGAAACACAAACCGGAAGGTCTTGAGATTTCTGTCTTCCGTTTCCGTCGTGATCCGGTCGATACGAACCGGATAGGGCAAATATGGATTTTCCAATGGTTCCACCTGTTATTTCTAATCTCGATAGTTGTTCATCAACTCGGCCACATGGCGGATATCGATGTTCACCGGGCAATAACGGACACATCGACCGCAGCCGGAACACTGCACCCCGTCCTTGTACTTGTCCACATAGTATTTAAGCTTGTGCATAAACCGCTGGCGCACACGCTGAAATTTCTCCGATCTCGGATTGTGTCCCGAACCGTGCAATGTGAAAAGCGGAAACATGCAGGAATCCCAGTTCCGGATCCTGTCCCCCTGCTTCTCGAAAACTTCATCCTGGATATCAAAGCACCAGCATGTCGGACACAAAAACGTACACGTACCGCAATTAAGGCACGCAAAAGCAACCTCTTCCCAGAACGGTGCATCAAACAGGTCGTTAATCACCTTTTCGCCCAGCCTGTCCGTCGGGACATCTGAATTCACTTTCTCTGATGCGGCCGCGGCCAGGGTCTCGGCAGATTTCCGGGATTCCTCGTCCACCCCATTTCCGCCTGTCATCTT
>CAYTJI010000329.1:0-2873 GCA_964438065.1 uncultured Desulfobacteraceae bacterium
TATTAAAAGCATAATTTCCTTTTTGAAAATAGTTTATGCAGGTTTTAGGTTGTAATATGACAGAACTTCCACAATCATTTGTTCGAGGTTGGTCTGGTCACGATACGGGCTGTCGGCAGCGTTGGTGGGGCAGACTGATATACAGTTTCCACACCCCTTGCACAAGGCCTCATCCACCTCGGCATACCAGCCGCCGATACTGTTTCTGTGGAACATAATTGCCTGATACGGGCAGTGCTCGAGGCAACGGCCGCAGCCCCGACAGAGGTTTTTATCCACAACCACGGTATATCCTCTGCTCGGTCTCGGCCCCTGAGGCATAATGGCCGCTGCAAGCACGGCCGCGGCGAAACCCTTTTTTCTTTCAGACACATGAATGCCTGAGGGACTGGCCAGAAATAAACCGGCAATCGAGGTTGTCCCCGGAAAAAGGAAAGGGATGCCTGAAAGGCCGTGCTTCTGCATGGAGGAAACGACCGGGCGTCCCGGGAGGCCCGTCTGGGGGCTGTAAGGAACTTTACGTTCATATTTTTCACCTACAATAACCGCCCCCACCTGCAAAACCTGCTGAAACCCCCGTGATTCCACCGAGATCTGAAAATTTCCCAGCGTTCCGCTGATATTCCGGACGACTGAACTGTCAAAACGGTGGATGTTCAGGTGGTTCAGCTTCTCGGAAAATGGTCTTTCCTGCATGCCGAACAAGAGGACCTCGAAGCCGGCCTCGGCAAGGGCGAGGGCGCTGCTGACGGTTGCTTCCGTCTCCCCAATTACGGCAGTGGCAAAATTGTATGTTCTCGCCGGAGTGGGCAGCGGCCTCAGCATCCTTGCCCGATGGACAGATCGCTCGATCAGACCGTAAAACCGGTCCAATGCCATGGATTCGTCTTCTCTGATGTAGCGGAGAACCTCACCTCTTAAATTGCAGGTCTCCACCATGGATCGGCTGACTCCCGAGCCTTTGAACAACGCCTCTTTCAGACGGCTTCTCTGATCCGTGCACGCGCTGCATACAAAATCAAGCGGGCAGCATACGCATGAAGCCAGGACCACGCGGGTAATGCCTTTTTCCCGAATGGTTCTCAGGATTTTTGAAGTTTCTTCCCGGACACATGCGGATGGAATCACTTCGGTATGGACGATATCCACCTGTTTCGTCAGACCATGGACATATGTATCCATCTCGCGGACCCATCCCAGGGCATCATTGCAGCGGCACACAAAAACGCCGATCCGGATGTCCGGGGACAGTTCCGGGTCCGGCAGGGGTACGGAAACCCCCTGGCCTCTGGGACGCTGGGACGTTCCGCCCAGCAGTATCATAACCCTGGCAGCGGCGGCAAAACCACGAGTAATCATGGCATACACGTCCGATTTGGCGGCCTTGGGACCATAAGCCCGGATGACATCCTCCCCTTTGACCGGGGGCGCGGCCTCTGGGTCGGCGATGACTACCGCCCCCGCATTTTCAAGGATCATTTCAGAATGTTTCTGAAAGTGATTTATGGCCTGAATGGAACTGCAGGCCTCCATGCAGATAAGACATTCGGAACAGATACCGCATTGCAGGCAACGTTCGGTCTCGAACAGCACCTGGGTTTCGCTCAGCCCCAGAGAGACTTCGGAAAAATTATCCCACCTGGCCGCCGGTTGTTTTTCCGGCATTTCCGGCCGTGCCATGGAGGGAATATCCCGCGGGATATCGGGAAAATCCATGCTGTCGGGTCGGGACGAAAACCGGGGAGGAACTTTCTCTCCGCTGAGTTCCTCGTGCACGGAGCGGGCGGCTGCCCGTCCTTCCGCCATTGCGTCCACAACGGATGAGGGCCCTCTGACCCCGTCTCCCGCCGCATAGACACGGGAGAGGTTCGTGAGCAATGATTCATCGGTTTCAATGAAACCATTTGCGGTTACCCGAAGCCCGGTCGGAAACTTCCGGTCAGCAAACGGGCCGGTTTGCCCAATGGCCACGAAGGCCTGATCAAACGAGAGTTCAAAGGGCGAGGCTCCGGGGACAATTACCGGCCAGGGAATGCCGTCAGCATCCGGCGGACCGGGTTCTGTGGATTTGCAGACCAGGTGGTGTAATCGTTTTTCTCTCCCTGAAAAAGCAACCACCCGGACCTTGTCTGTCAGGATGATTCCTTCTTCTTTTGCACCTCTGATTTCTTCAGGATCGGCAGGGATCAGTTCCTCGGGAAACCAGGACAGGATGGTAACTGCAGCACCCAGACGCCGAATGGTGCGCGCCAGATCAAAGGCCGCGTTTCCGTCACCGATAACAGCGGCCTTTCCGCTCATTTTCTTGATTTTCCCCTGGTAAAAACGCTTCAGGAAAGAGATGCAGCCTTCAACGCCCGGCAGATTTTCCCCGGGGACGCCAAGTGCCCGGTCGGTCCAGGCGCCGGTCGCCACAATGACGGCATCGAAATCTTCCTGAAATTTTTCAAGTTCACCAGCAAAATCTACCGGGCGGGAGGTAACAAACCGGACCCCGAGTTTTTTTATATAGTCCAGTTCATGATCCAGAATTTCCCTTGGCAGGCGATGCCGTCCGATGCCGTAGCGCAACAGCCCTCCCGGCTTTGCCTCTTTTTCGAAAATCGTCACCCGGTATCCGAAACGGGCAAGGTCCGCTCCCGCGGCCAGGCCGGCAGGGCCGGAGCCGATGATCGCGATTTTTTTCGCTCCGGCCGGCTGTGTTCCGGTGGGCGGATCTTTTTTTGTCGCAAGTTCGTAATCGGCCAGAAATCGCTTGATATTTCTTATGGCAACAGGGGAGTCCAGTTCACCCCGCCGGCATGCGGTTTCGCAGGGATGCGTGCACACCCGGCCGCAGACCCCCGGCAGGATGTTGTCCCGCCGGACCAGGT
>CAYTJI010000330.1:0-2867 GCA_964438065.1 uncultured Desulfobacteraceae bacterium
TTGCCGCCTTGCACCTGCCTGCTGCAGGCAGGTCTTCGGCAAACGCGACGCTTGCGGGATTTAGGTTTCATTTGCTGTTTTGCCGGCGTCTCCGGTTTTCCGCAGTGCCGGAATCTCGTTCCCGCCGACCCTTTTTCGGCTTTTTTTTGAAAACCCGCTCCCGGACAATATCCTGGATTTTTATTTCCGTTTCAATCCCGGAATCCAGCATCACAGTCAGGGTCTCCTTGAGAACATTCTGGCGGACGACTTTTCCTTCACCCTCCCGGGTCTTCACTCTTTTTCCGGTCTTGGGAAAATCCTTTTTGGCCTTTTCATAGAAGCCGTATTCAAAACTGAGACAGCACATCAATCGGCCGCACATGCCGGATATTTTCCCCGGATTAAGAGAAATATTCTGCTCCTTTGCCATTTTTATGGTGACCGGGGCAAAACTGGTCAGAAAGGTCGCGCAGCACAGGGAGCGACCGCAGGGGCCGAGCCCGCCGACAATTCTGGCCTGCTGCCGGACCCCGATCTGCTTCATTTCGATGCGGGTCCGGAACCTCCGGACGAGATCCTTGACCAGTTCCCGGAAATCGACTCTTCCCTCCGCCGCAAAAAAGACAATGATCTTGCTTCCGTCAAATCGTCTTTCAACCGATATCAGGCTCATGGGCAGGGATTTTTCTTTGATTTTCCTGTAACAATAATCGTAAACCGTTTTTTCAAAATCGCAGGTTTTTTCATATTTTTCTATTTCATCAGGGGTAGCCAGACGGAAAATTTTTTTCAGGGGACGTTTGGGAAGGTCTTCTCCGCGGTTTTGCGGTTCCGCACAGACATTTCCTACCGCGGGCCCCTCCTCGGTAATGACCATCACTTTGTCCCCCTTTTTGAGGACGAACGGACCCGGATCAAAGTCATAGACCTTGCCGTTTTTTCTGAATTGTATCCCGACGACCTTATTCATCTTCCGTGTGTCCTGAAGTTTTTGAAGCCCTGTTCAGGCCCAGGACCGTGTGGATCATGACGAGGTTCACGTTTCGTGATCTGCGGATGTCCAGTTGAGCCTGGTTCAGCGCGGTGATGCCGGCAATTATGCTGTCTATATTATAACCTGCTGAAATTTCTGTCAAGTGATCGAAAAAATCGATATTGACCAGGCGGTCCTTTGTCCCGCCGGCTTTGAGAAGAAGCAGATCCCTGTACCAGTTTGCCCAGACCGCCAGCATATCCAGCATCCCGGGTTGGCCGCTCACGACCTGGTCGATCCCATTTTTGCGGTCTTCCTCCGCGCACGCGAGTGCCGTGTCAAGCGCTTCCAGCTTTGACAGCCCGGGTAGCCGGATGAGTCTTTCCAGCCATGCCTTCCTCTTTTCCAGAAATCCGCTTTCATACATCCGGATCGCACGGCCCGGACTTCCCGAGCAGATCCTGGACAGGAGCCTGGCCACATCCGGCCCGATCCCCCTGTTCCGTATCAGCCAAGTCTCTATTTCGGATGCGGGCAACGGCTGAAAGGGTACTTTCTGGCAACGGGACACGATGGTCGGCAGCAGGTCCGCTGATTCCGTGGTCTTGAGGATGAGAATGTTGCCGTCCGGCGGTTCTTCCAGGGTCTTCAGAAACGCATTGGCGGATTCCGGCGTCATGGTTTCGGCCTGGTGGATCACACACACCCGGTAACCGCCGGACACAGGCGCAAAACCGAGCTCGCGGTTGATTTCTTTTATCCGGTCTATGCCGATATTCCGGCCTTTTGGAACGACAGACAGGAAATCCGGGAAGTTGTTCCTCCCGAACTGACGGCACGATATGCATTTGCCGCAGGCGTCGAATTCAACCGGTTCACGGCAATTGAGGGCCATGGCAAACGCCATGGCGGTGCTTGTCTTTCCAATACCCGGAATTCCCGTAAACAGGTAGGCGTGCGGGACCTTCCGGTTTGCCATGACCTGCTTCAGGAATTTCTTGGCTGTTTCCTGGCCCAGAATACCGGAAAAGCCCGGCGGCGGGGTTCTCCCGGCTGAATTGTCATATCCTGGCGCTGACATGTTCAAAAATCTTCTCTTCCAGTTCATTTTCGCCGAGGGTGCCGTCAACCACGATAAATCGTTTCGGTTCCCTTTCCGCAATCTCCAGGTAGCCTTTCCGCACGGCCTCGTGAAAAGGCCTGTCCTCATTTTCAAACCGGGCCTGTTTTTCCTGTCGCGTGGCGTGGACTCTTGCCAGTGCCCTTTGTATACCGATGCTTACCGGGCAGTCCACCAGAATCGTCATATCCGGGCGAACCCCGCAAATCGCCTTTTCATTCAGTGTGCTGATCCACGACAGGTCCTGGCCGCGGCCATATCCCTGGTAGGCCGTGGTGGCATCGAAGAACCGGTCGCACACGACCCACCTGCCGTCTCCAAGAGCGGGCCGGATCACCTCCCGGACATGCTGGGCCCTGTCAGCGGCATACAGCAGGAGTTCGGTCTCCGGAGACATTCCCCGGTTTTGCGTATCAAGAAGCATCGCCCGGATACCTTTTCCGATCGGCGTGCCGCCGGGCTCACACGTCAGGAGCGTTGGAATGCCCTGCCGGTTCAGTCGATCCACAAGCCTTGCGGCCTGGGTTGACTTGCCGCAACCTTCTATGCCTTCAAAGGTGATAAACAATTCGTGCTCCTCAAAGGGGATGGGCACAAGTTAAAAAGATTTCTGTGTTTTTGTACCTAAAACCTGCACACCCTATTTTCAAAAAGGATATTATGCTTTTAATATCAGCGAATTATAGGAACGTTGTGCTTGCGTGACACGCATCGATTTGAATGGGGCCATAAAGGCTGGGATTTTTGAAAATAGTTTACCCTCCGGGAGTGCCGATTTTATCCCGCCTGGAG
>CAYTJI010000331.1:0-2841 GCA_964438065.1 uncultured Desulfobacteraceae bacterium
TTGCCGCCTTGCACCTGCCTGCTGCAGGCAGGTCTTCGGCAAAATCGACGCTTGCAGGTTTTAGGCTCAATTATTTATTCAGATATCGCTCACTTTCCAGAAAAATTTATTGACAATAACCCATACGGTTAAATAAAACGCCGAAGATTCGGCAAAATCGGCGCTCCCGCCGGGCAGACTGATTTCAAAAACCGCCGCCTTCATGGCCGCATTCGGACTGATGGGTGACATGCAGGCCCGGCATTTCCATAACTTGCTGCTATTACAGACATAACTTCATTTTTTGAAACAGTTTATGCAGGTTCAGGTAAAGCACTTTGTCGAGAAATTTCAGGCCGTATCAGCTTGGCTTTCAAGATGCCCTGTCCGCGATCATGTTTTATGGTCTTTCAGGATGCCGGACACCTGCCTGGCTCCCACTCCGGATGCTTGGAGATATTTCCCGGAAGAGGGTTCCGGAATGAAACGAATCAATAGTAACCGCTTTCCCGGAGGCATCATTGTTCTTGCCGTAACCTGTGCATTCGTCGTTGCTTTCACAAAACCATCGCCTGCGGCTGAAAAGCCGAAACGCGTTCTGCGAAACAATATGACTGAAGTGTACAAGATCCTTCCTTCGACCGCTTCGACATTTTATGAGGCTTTCACAAAAGGGCTTTTTTATGGAAGGCTCCGTGTGAATTCCTTCTACTGGTCGAATCAGGATGGTGACAAATACGACCCGGCGGGATTCGGTCTCGGCGGCAGCCTGATCTTTAAATCCGCCCCGCTTTACGGCATCAGCGGAACGGTCGGGCTTTACACCTCACAGAATCTGGGCATGCTGGATGAAGATGATGCCCTTTACGGGAGATCCGGAAAAGACACCTTTTCCCGGTACGACAGGCTCAGGGATGGAGACTGGGGGATGACGGTCCTCGCACAGGCCTATCTGCAGTATCATATCTCGAAATCCGATATTAAAATCGGCCGGCAGATCTTTGAAAGCTTTCTCACAAAATCCAATGATACTAAAATGATCCCCAACACCTTCGAAGGATACACACTGGAGAGCAAAGACCTGCCTCACACCACATTCAAATTCGGGTACCTGACCAAACATAAACTCCGCGATCACACCCGGTTTCACGACGTAATCACATATGGAGACAAAAACGCCTACGTTCATGACGGAAAAAATATCAGCAACTGGAACAACAACGATGATTCCGCCGTACACAAAGGCCTGAGCTACGCGAATCTCAAGGCGGCAGGCGAAAATGTGGAAAACGATCTTGTCATTGCCGGACTGACCCACCGGGCCCTGGACAACCTGAAACTGGATCTGTGGTATACGTCCGTTCCGGATCTTTTCTATTCACTCATGGCGGAATCCAATTACCGGGTGGCGCTTGGCGACGGATGGAGCCTGACCCCCGGCCTGAGATTCATGCAGCAGTTTGATACAGGAGCCGGAGACATCGGAGGAGCGGCTCTGAACGGAAGCCTGGCCGGGGTGTCCGGGTCTGCCAACGGATACGACAATGCGGACAGCGTCAGTGCAAAGCTTTACGCGGCCCGCCTTGTTCTGAGAAAAGGTGCCGGCCGTCTGCAGGCCGGATATTCCAGGGTATCCGATGATGCGGACATTATTGCGCCGTGGCGCGGTTTTCCCACTGCAGGCTACACCCGGGCCATGGGCCAGTATAACTGGGAAGCCAATACAAAAACCTGGATGGTACAGGCCTTTTATGATTTCGGAAAGGCAGGTATCATCCCGGGGTTCCGTATGTGTTTTGATTATTCGTATATCAACTATGATGACGACAAGGAACGGCTGGGCGGTCTCAGCAAAACCGATCAAAATTATTACCATGTGGATATATGGTATATTTTCCCCTTCCTTCCCGCGCTGGAAGCAAAATTCCGCGCCGGGTATGCGGATGCGCAGAAAACCGTTTCAGGATCAAACCCATCATACAGTGAGTATCGGTTTGAGATGAACTACCTGTTCTAAAAGGTCCGTGCTGAATTTAATGTGTGATGGAAAGAGCCCGTTGAAACGCTTTTCAAAGGTCTCCGTGAGCCTGTTGAAAAGTAAACCAAATGCGATAACCCGCTGTCAGGTGGGTAAAAACAGCCAGACCCCAGAGTGCCGGCTCAAGAAATCCCGAGATCGCGCCGGCAGCCAGGATCAGAATCCGTTCCGGTCTCTCGAGCATCCCGACATCACATTTTGGAATCACAAGTTCGGCCCTGGCACGCACATAGCTCACCATATAAGCCCCGCATATAATTGCCAGGACCAGCAGGGTCATACCAAAGGCCCCCCTGTCGGCAAAGTATGCCAGCACGCCGCCGAAAATAATCGAATCCGAATAACGGTCTGTGACCGAGTCAAGGAACCCGCCCAGGCCGGAGGCTGTTTCTCCGGCACGGGCTACAGCCCCATCCATCATGTCGAAAATTCCCGCAAGCAGGATCACGACACCACCGGAAACCCAGAAACCGGCATAAAAAAGAAAGGCTGCGGCGCCATTGATGACAAGGCCTGAAAGGGTCAGCATATTCGGCGTGACCCCTTTTCTGTAGAGAAATAATGCGATTCCGCCAATGGCCTTTTCTACATAATTTCCTGCATATTTCCGCAACATAACCTGCTCTCAACACCATTGGAACGGATCAGACGGTAGCGGAGACCGCCCGCTGCCTGCATGGCACAAAGAACCCAAAGGAAGGGGTGGCTGGATTTGAAAGGACGACTTCTACCTTTCAATAGTTCCCTCAATGAATTCCTGCACCCGGTCTGTCGCCTCACTGTCACTGAACTGTATGGGAGGGTGCTTCATTGCGAAAGCGGAG
>CAYTJI010000332.1:0-2832 GCA_964438065.1 uncultured Desulfobacteraceae bacterium
CCAGGGGTTTGAGCGCCGGGCCGCTGATCCCTCCAATACAATCGGTCCGGGAATGCTCATCGACATCGACAGCGGTAGCCCTTATCTGGGTTTTCGTATCGGAGGGATCAGCGGCCCGGCGCTCAAACCCCTGGCAATCGCCACCGTGTTCCAGATTTTCGAATCCATTGATATGCCGATCATCGGCACCGGCGGTATTTCAACCGGCCGCGACGCTGTTGAAATGATCATGGCGGGTGCGACAGCCGTGGGTGTGGGAACCGCGGTTCTGTCCCGCGGGATGTCTGTTTTCCGGGATATCGCCGCTGAAACCGCCCGTATCCTGGAAAAACGGGGTTGCACATCACTGTATGAAATCAGAGGGCTGGCGCATCAATGACCGATCTTCCGAGAATCGTGACCGTGACCCGCCGAACGGTTCACAATAATGACAATGTCACCTTGTGTCTTGGCGAAGACACGGCTTTCGCCCCGGGACAGTTCCTGATGATCTGGCTGCCCGGTATCAATGAAAAACCGTTTTCCATCGCCGGCCGTGACAAATACGGGGTGTGGATCACGGTTCGGCGCAGGGGAATATTCTCTGATCAATTGCTTCAGTTGAAGGCGGGGGACCGGCTGGGGATCCGCGGCCCCTACGGAAGACCTTTTGAATTGACCCCGGATTGCTGCATCGTTGCCGGCGGAATCGGCTTTGCGTGCGTGGCGCCGATTGCCGAACAATTTCCCGGTGTGCCGGTCCTGTACGGAGAGAACAGTGCCTCCAGCAGGATCTATGAGGCCCGTTTTCCGCGGGCCCGCTTTTTCAGTGTGGACGGATCCGGCGGCCGCCAGGGAGTCCCGACCGACGACCTTGTTTCCCTCCTGGGGAGGCAAACGGCCTGCCGGATGGTGTATGCCTGCGGTCCGGAACCTATGCTTTTGAAAACAATAGAGATTTGTCGTTCAGCGGGTGTTTCCTGCCAGGTTTCCGTGGAAAGATACATGAAATGCGGCATCGGCGTGTGCGGGCAATGCGCGTGCGGCCCGGTCCGGGTTTGTGTTGAAGGGCCTGTTTTCAGCGGAGACGAACTCCTGGCCAATCCGGATTTCGGGAAACGGAAACTGGATGCTTCAGGCAGATGGCAGCCGGTGTGAAAAGGAACATAACAAACCTGCGGCCCCCGGATGAAACCCGTTATTGATTCCGGCTGGATGCGGAACAACAACATAATTACTTAGTGCCCATCCATAAATGAAATCCGGGGCACGGGAGAATTTCCGATCCGGAAATGCGAATTTTTGCGCAAGGCCCAGGAAATCAAGGGATTACGCGGAGGCGTACATCCGGTACCCCGCGCCTGCCTGCGTGCCTGCCTGTCCCGTCCGGACGGCAGACAGGCTACGCATAGGCAGGCAAGTGATCCCGCGGATTGACGCAGGGATTGCGCAAAAAGGCCATTTATGGATGGAAACTACTTAATCCATGGAAAACAAACAGCCCCTGCTGTTCAGGTTCATGCAGATTGCCTGGCTGATCTCCATTGCCTTTGTGGCCTATCTTTCACTCCGACCAGACATAGAATTTCCGGTTCAATTCAACAACATAGATAAAATATACCATTTTATTGCCTATTTGTGGCTGGCGGTCGTGCCATTTTTCGGGTTTCATCGTTTCCGGATGGCCCTGCTTGGGGCGTGTTTCATGATCCCGATGGGCGTCATACTGGAATTCGCCCAGAGTTTTGTGCCCGGCCGATTTTTTTCCGTTTACGACATGGCTGCCAACACTACTGGTGTAATCCTGGGCATTGGTCTGGGTCGGTATCTCAAGTTGCGGTTTTTCGGCCTGCCCCGGCGTTAGGGTCTGTCATAAAATCCTGTCACGCATCAATCCGAATGCGGCCATAAAGGCTGCGGTTTTTGAAAACAGTTTGCCCCGCGGGAGTCCTGTGGATTTATTCAATCAGATCAACTGAATCGAACCTGAGCGCCTTAATGCAACACTTATTTTATGACAAACCCTTAAACAATAGAAGGAAAGCAGCCACTTGAAAAGATATCGCGATTTCAACACCTATCTCAGAGAGATATTCGGGGAACGGGTCCAGAAAATCCCCCTGGACGCGGCAATGGGTTGCCCGAACCGGGACGGAACCCTGTCCACACGCGGGTGTATTTTCTGTGACGCTCTGGGCTCCGGCACCGGGGCATGGATCCGTCATGGTCTCACCATCCGGGAGCAGGTTGCAAAGGCCCGGGATTATCTCGGAAACCGGTACAGGGCCGGCAAATTCATCGCCTATTTTCAGTCCTTCAGCAATACCTACGGCCCCCTGTACAGGCTCAAGGCGCTGTACGATGAAGCCCTGGCCTGCGGGGATATGGTGGGATTATCCGTTGCCACGCGACCGGACTGTGTGGACAGAGAAATCCTCGAACTCCTCGCATCCTATCAGACGGACCATCTTGTATGGATCGAATTCGGGCTTCAGTCCGCCCACGACGAAACCCTTGTTCGTATCAACCGGGGCCATGACGTGGCCTGCTTTGAACGAAGCGTGAACATGGCCCGTGCGTACGGCCTGAACATCTGCGCGCATGTGATCCTGGGTCTTCCGGGAGAAAGCCGTGATATGATGCTGGAGACGGCCGGGTTTCTGGCTGGTCTGCCCGTGCAGGGGGTAAAAATTCACCTCCTGTATATCGTGGCAGGAACCCGGCTGGCCGAGATGTACACAAAAGGGGAAATCCGGTGCCTAGAACGGGAGGAATATGTGGATCTGGTGGTGGATTTTCTGGAAATTCTCTCCCCGGACACGGTGATCCAGCGGCTCACGGGCGATCCCCCCG
>CAYTJI010000333.1:0-2823 GCA_964438065.1 uncultured Desulfobacteraceae bacterium
TCAAAACCGCTGTTGATATTGAATTTGTCCTTGAAAAAGTCCTTGCGCAGGACATTGACGTTGACCCATTTCAGTCCCCCGTATTCCTGAACCGTACCATCGTATTCTTTCGTTATATTATCAAAAGTCAACAAGGCGGCATCTGCATTTTCCGGAACCGTAAAAAGCAGGAATACCCCGCACAGTAATAAGCATAATTTTTTCATTGCCGTATCCTCCACGTAAATGGGTTGGTTTGATCGACGGCTGGAATTTCACTGTGTGGCTATAGAGTCAGCAATATGCATGCCAGAGGGCCGGGAGGTTTGAAAAAAATAATCATAATAAATTTCAATAAGTTATGGTGGCATAAAAAAATCAGAACAACGAACGAAAGAAAATACCTGCGCAATGTGTAATTTTATTCCATAATCTGGTAAGTGTTTATCCTGTCTCCTGCTTCAGGCTGGTCGAGAAAAACCGGGTAGAGGTTGTTTCGAATCGCATCAAAGGTGTTCGGGGCGTTCGTATAGTCGGTCCCCGGCAAACGCGATGTCTTTACGCATGACGCCGGATCCCTGCATTGGCATGGAGATTGTGGCTCCTCCTGAGAATTTGTGGGTTAATAATAGTCCAGGAACCACGTGACAGCGTCATGGTCCTACCAGTTGAAGACCGTGTCCAGGTCCTCGTCCGGAACGTCGAATACCACGTTATGCGGCGCGACAGGCTCCCTTTTCATGAAAAGAGGCAGCCGGTCGTCCTGTGCAGTGAATCCGGCCCTCCGGTTGAAATCCCGTTCCAGGGAAAGGATTTTTTTCCCCAGTGCCACGACATCATCGCCTGTCATATCCAGGCCGTACATGGCGTTGATCGTATCCACCATAGCCTGAAACGTGTCTTCCTGGTCCAGTATCGCAAAGGCAATGAAAAGACAGTAGCCGGTCGCATCCAGGGCGGCCGTCGCGATCTGCAAATCTCTTGAAAGGGCTACCTGCCCCCGGGGGTTCAGGGGATCCAGGTCGCCGCCCACTTTCAGAATATTTGCGGAAACGGAGTATCCGGCCGTGTGGTCCGCTCCCATGGGGCTGGTCGCGTACGTCACTCCGATGCCTTTCACGGCCCTGGGGTCATAGGCGGGCATTGCCTGTCCCTTGACCACCGGGGCCCTTTCAATGCCGAAGGCCCTGGCCGTGAACGCGGCGCCGTTTCCCAGGATACGGCCCAGCGGGGTTCCTTTCCCCACCTCTTCAACAAGGCCAATGGCTCCGCCGGAATCGCCGAACGATATCAGGCCCGCTTCCATGGCAACGCCGATGGTGACCCCCATCTCGATGGTATCCAGGCCGATGTTGTCGTCCAGAAAATCCAGCCTGGCAATGGCGTCCGGGTCTGCAATCCCGCAGTTGCCCCCGTGGGCCCAGACCGTTTCATACTCGGGCTGTTTGGTTACATATTTTCCGTCCCGGTCCACATAGATCCCTGAACAGCGGATAACACAACCCCGATGGCAACCGTGCGTGGGGTTCCCGCCCCGCTCGGTTTCCAAAGCGGCGATGGCCTCGCCACTGATTTTCTCCGCCTCGTCAAACCGGGCCTCTCTGAAGTTAAATGCGGGATATCCCCCTGCCTCGTTAATGATATTGGTCAGAACATTCGTGCCATAGGCCGCGAGTCCCTGCCCGGTGACTGCGTGGCGGCTCAATCCCTGGACAAAGGCTTTATTTGCGGCCTTGAAGTCTTCCGGCCTTACGGGTGTACGCGGGGATGTGCCCGTGTCATCCAGAACAATCACCTTGACACCCTTGGCCCCCATGACGGCGCCTGCGCCCCCTCTGCCCGCATGTCGTGTGGGTCTGAACTCCGGGTCCGTTACCGCAATGGTCGCGGCACACATTCTCATCTCGCCCGCGGGACCGATGGACATCATGGCCGTTTTTTCACCGTGCTGTTTTTTAATCTTCCCCGCCAGATCATAGTTCGTGAGCATTTTCAGGTCATTCGCGGCCGTAATGGTAACGCCTTCCCGGTTGATGAGTATTTTGTAGATGTCACTGTTTTCAGGCCTCCCTTCAATAATGACAGCCGCGTAGCCCAGTCTCGCCAGGACCTGTCCCGCCTGCCCACCAGCGTTGGCCTCTTTTATCCCTCCGGTCAGGGGGCTCTTGCATCCCACTGAAATGCGGCCGGATGTGGACGCAGCCGAACCCGCAAGCAGGCCGGGCGCGATTACCAGCTTGTTTTCGGGCCCCAGGGGGTGACACTCCGGAGGCACTTCTGTGGCAATCACCATGGAGGTCATGCCCCTTCCTCCCATGCCGGCATACTCTCCTCTATCGGTTACCGTTGCGCGGGGGCCGCCCGCGGCCCCCATGTCAATCCTGAGTATTTTTTCCAAGTAAACCTCCTTTTCCGCGAGATAGAATGTTTGTCAAGACATGTAATTTCATCCGGCCGGGCGCTCAGATCCCTGCCGTTATCCCGGGCAGCAATTCTTCCAGTTCTGGCATTGTCCAGAGACCGTCTTTTCCTTCATCCTTGTATCCCGGGAAAATTTCCTTTGGCTCCGGGAATAAACCGATGAATCCGCCGCTGACGGAGAAGACACGGCCGGGTTATATGGGTCGACGTATCAGTCGACAAATAAGTGGCGTCAGAAAAACCGGGTCTTTAGGGTTCATTGACGCATCCACAAAACATGGTTATCCATGTTATCAGGAGAAACAACGGACAGATACGATGCCAGCCGAACGGTTTTAAATGCTTCAGATATTTTTCCTGTTTCCCGTCCTATGCGAATCAATAATATTGTCGATATGTTAATATTGTGTTAAGATGATGTAA
>CAYTJI010000334.1:0-2823 GCA_964438065.1 uncultured Desulfobacteraceae bacterium
CGCCATCGACATTGTTTTATCTTTGTATTCTTCATCGCCGAAGAGAAAAATCAACGGTACAGCCCCTATGTCATATCTCTCCCAAAGGCCCTCCGGCAGATCGCAGCTAGTATCGGTCACGATTTTAACGCCCATAGTTTCCTCCTTAGCTTAGTGAGCGGTACAGCCTTCAAGGTTAGCGCAGAAAACCTGACAGATCTCCTCGGTGGTGCCGACGTAGATGATATAGAATTCGTTGTCATCCTTCGACAGGGTGTACGTCGCGGAACATGGCTGAAAGTCGATACTCTGGGCAGAGGAGTCGTCGGGGTTACCCAGCGGACTAACACACTTGAAGAGATTCGTGGGACTGAGCAGCGCATTCCGGTCGGCGATGGCAACCGCACCGGCCGATCTCTGAACCGCCTTGTACGTGTTGTTGCCCGTATTCAGATCCGGAAAAATAAAAACCGTGGCCTTTCCGGCGACTTCGCTGTCCGGCATCTTTATCCTGGCCACATCCGGATCAACGGCCGCATCATACTGGATGGGACCTTCCAGCTTCAGGTCAAGGCCCGCTGCTTCGGCCATCTCTCTGGCGATTCGTGTCGCGTTACGGACTTTTTCCACATCCTCGCCCTTTCCGGACTCTCCGGTCGAATAGGACAGCATGGCAACTCTCGGCTCAATATCGAAAATGCTTGCCGTCTCCGCCGAACTGAGGGCAATCTCCGCCAGCTCTTTCTCGTCAGGGTCCGGGTTCACGGCACAGTCTCCGTAAACAAGGACCCGGTCTCTCAGACACATCAGGAACACACTGGAAACCAGTGAAATCCCGGGCTTCGTCCGGATGATCTCAAAGGCAGGACGAATCGTGGCCCGCGTCGTATGCACGGCCCCGGAAACCATTCCGTCGGCATCCCCTTTGTGAACCATCATGGTTCCGAAGAAGCTCACATCGCTCATCATATCCCGGGCCATCTCCTCTGTGATGCCCTTGTGCCTTCTCAACTCATAATAGGTCCGGACATAATCATCAAAAAAAGGAGATTCCTGCACAGTGACAATGGCGGTCTCCAACTCCAGCCCGAGACGGACGATCTTTTCCCGAATCCGTGCCTCATTTCCGAGAAGTGTCAGGGCAACCACCTCCCTTTTCAGCAGTATCTCCGCCGCGCGCAGGATTCTCTCGTCCTCACCTTCAGGCAGCACGATATGCTGCTTGTGGGCCCGGGCCTTTTGAAGCAATCGGTATTCAAACATCTTTGGCGTGACAATCGTCGTCCGGGTCTCAATGATCCTTTCCGCCAGCTCACCCGCATTGACGTAGTTGTCAAAAACATGAAGCGCCCGGGTGATCTTGCGTTCGTTATCGGGTGAAATGCCGGCATGGACCCGGTCCACAAGGATGGCGGACGGAAAGGTGTCCCATTTCACGCTTAGAATCGGGACCGTCCCGGAAAACCCCTCAATCAGCCTCCGGACCGGCTTTTCCGGCTTCAGTCCGCCTGTCAGCATGATACCGGAGATATTCGGAATGGACATGGACGAACCCGCGGAAAGACAGGCAACGATTACATCTGAACGGTCACCAGGAACAATAATCAGGGTGCCGTGCTCGATTCGCTCCAGAAAATGGTGCAATTGCATGGCCGCCACGGTAAAGCTGTAGACATGGCGGTTCAACTGGTCCTCCCCGTACAGGACTTCAGCATCCAGAATTTTCGCGATTTCTCCCACCGTCGGATTGCCAAGGGTTTTCTCGTTCGGAATGGCATAGATCAATTGCCGCGAATCCGGGGTCTCCTTCCGCAGTTTACGGATGACCGCTTCCCGCTCTTCCGGTTTTACCCGGTTGACAACCGTGGCAATGACCTCGCATCCCTTCTCAAGAAAAGACTTATTGTACAGCTTGACCGATCGAATCGTGTCGTCGACGGATTTGTCATGTGCGTTGGCCACAAGCAGGATGGGGCATCCCAGGTTACTGCTGATCTCGGCATTGATGTCAAATTCGAAAGAAGCACTCGAGGATTCCATCTCAATGCCTTCACACAGGATGAAATCATGGTCTTTTTCTACTTCTCTGTAGGCATTAAAGATTCTCTCAAGCAGTTCATCCTGTCTGCCATGACCGATGAGATTGTTCGCCTCCTCAATCGTGCAGGCGAACATCCGGTCCTGAGGAATTTCAAGTTTGAAATAGGAGGAGAACAGGTGAATATCGTGGTCCGGGATCTCCCTTTCCGTCGTCCCTTCGATCAAAGGACGAAAAAAACCGACCCGGCCCACATTCCGGATCAGCAGTTCCATGATCCCGAGACAAACAGCCGACTTCCCGCTCCTGGCTTCTGTTGCCGTTACAAACAGGTTGTCTGACATGACGGCGTCCTCCTTGCTGAAAAAGGTCTCACCAGGTAGTGCGCATCCACGAAATAATTTCGGGCACTAGAGAGTTTCCAATCCGGAAATGCGAATTTTTGTGCAACGTCAAGGAAGAAATCAAGGGATTACGCGGAGGCGTACATCCGGTACACCGCACCTGTCTGCATGCGGGCACGCACAGACAGGCAAGTGATCCCGCCGATTGACGCAGGGATTGGGCAAAAAAGCCATTTATGGATGAACACTACCGAAGTGACTCGCAACCACGCGTGATTTAGACGAAAGAGAGTGTTTCTCAACATCCTGCTAATGCTTGAATGCGCGCTGACCGGTGAATACCATGCTGACCTGGGGATCCGCCTCGTTGCAGGCCTCGATCACCTCGAAATCACGCATGGAACCGCCAGGCTGGACAATACCGGTGATTCCTTCCCGGATGGCCACATCCACGCCATCCCG
>CAYTJI010000335.1:0-2809 GCA_964438065.1 uncultured Desulfobacteraceae bacterium
CGCGTGCCATCTGCACAGGTCCCGGCAAAGGCCGCATTCCGTACATTTGCCGGTGTTGATAATCGCCGTGTTCCCCCCCTGAAATTCATGGGACTCCCTCACACTGGGATCCATAATCAGATGCAGGTCCGCGGCATCCACATCTGCGTCACAGAGGACCTTGTTTCCGCTCAGTGACGCCAGAGCAGCGATCAGACTGGTTTTCCCCGTGCCCCCCTTGCCGCTTATAATGACGAGTTCTTTCATTAAATTACTCCGGATTACCCAGGATGTCTTTTATCCGATAGAACAACCCCTCGAATTTCTGCTTCCACTCCGGCAGCACTTCCACAAAAAGCTGCCCTCTGGAATAAGCCTCCGCAATCTGCCGGTCGAACGGGATCTCCATAAGCACGGGCAGTCTTTCCTGTTCCGCATAGGCCCTGACCTGATCATCTCCGGCGTCCGAGCGGTTAATCACCAGGCCATGGGGAATACCAAGGACCTTGACGGCGCCTACCGCCAGTTTCAGATCATGGAGACCGAACGGTGTCGGTTCAGTGACCAGCAGAACAAAGTCCGAACCTTTCATGGAGGCGATGACAGGACAGGAAGTCCCGGGCGGAGCATCTATAATCGTCAGCTTTTCCGGGTTGGTATAAGTACGGACCTTTTTGATGAGAGGCGGCGACATGGCTTCTCCCACCCGTAATCTGCCATGCACAAATTCCAGGCCATTTCGAAAGCCCCTTTCAATCACTCCCAGTTCCCGATCAGTCTCCGTAATTGCCTTTTCAGGGCACACCTCCATGCACCCGCCGCAACTGTGACACATGTCCGTAAAGGTCAGGACACTTTCGCCGATCACAATAATCGCCTTGAACTGGCAGATTTCAGCACACTTCCCGCACAGGGAGCACTTCTCCTCATCCACACGCGGGACCGGGGTGGTAACGGTCTCTGAGTCTTCAATCGTCGGATGTAAAAAGAGACCGGAATTGGGTTCTTCAACATCACAGTCCAGCAGTTGAACAGGAAATGGTACAGACACAGCCAGGTTCGTGGCAACAGTCGTTTTGCCCGTCCCCCCTTTTCCGCTTGCAATACTGATAATCATTTTATTCACCCGGACGAGACCTTGCCGTCCCTCAGCCCCTTGTCATTGGGCTCCCGCATTTCGGGCATTTAATGTCGAAACAGGGCACTCCCCGCTGGTGAGAGACCTTCTCACCGCAGTTCGGGCACACACAATCCCCGCCCGGGCCCATACCACGGCCACCGCCCATTCCTCGTCCACCGCCGGACGCGCCACCGCCCATTCCTCGTCCTCCTCCAGCTCCTCTTCCTTGTCCTCCTGGTGCCATGATGAACCTCCTTTAGCGATTATTAATCAATCTTTCTTGGCAGATTCCGGTTTTAAGATTCTGTCCGACAGATCAACGGCCTGTATTTTTCAAGACACGGCAAAGCGCCGATCAGGAAGTTGTCAATCTTATAACCTGCTCAGAGAGTTTGTCAAACTCATGGGTAAATTCCATCTCTTCCTGGTCCATAAACGGGAGACTTCCGTCATCCCCCCGCCTGACCACCTCGGGTTCGATGGGCAGCCTGGCCAACAGCGGGATATTTTCTTTGGCAGCCATCATTTCGCCCCCATGCGCTTTGAAAAGGTCGATCTTTTCTCCACAGTGAGGGCACTTGAAACCGCTCATGTTTTCAACAAGCCCGAGAATGAACATCCCCACCTGTCGGCAGAAATTGATGGATTTTCTCACATCCGCAAGAGAAATTTCCTGGGGCGTGGTAACAATCAACGCTCTCGCATCCTTGATGGTCTGGGCTACGGTCAACGGCTCATCTCCCGTGCCGGGCGGAGAATCGATCACCAGATAATCCAGTTTCGACCATTCGATGTCGGAAATAAACTGTCTGATTACCCCGATTTTGATGGGGCCTCTCCAGATTGTCGCGGCATCCTTGTTCTCACCCATAAGCGTCTCAATGGAAATAACCTCCAGGTTGTCCATGAAGGTGACCGGCAGGGCCTTTCCCGGATGAAAGGAGGGCTTGATGGTCCCGTTCAGACCCAGAAGCCTCGGAATGCTCGGCCCGTGAAGATCGACATCCATCAACCCGACCTTGTAACCCTTTCTGGCCAGACACACCGAAAGATAAGCGGCCACACTGCTTTTACCCACGCCGCCTTTACCGCTCATCACCAGGATCTTGTTCTTGATATGGCTCAGCCTGTCCTTGATTTCAGCATCCTGTATGGCATGCTGATCTTTTTGATTCTGCATACCGTCACTCGGGTTTGCCATTGGAAATTGTCTCCTTGCAGTATAAATTGAAGTTCCCGGTAGAAAACATTTTCAAGCCGGGTTCCTACCCCAACTCGTGCCCATCCATAAATGAAATTCGGGGCACGGGTGAGTTTCCGATCCGGAAATGCGAATTTTCGCGCAAGGCCAAGGAAATCAAGGGATTATGCGGAGGCGTACATCCGGTACGCTGCACCCGTCTGCGTGCGGGCACGCACAGGCAGGCCCCTGATCCCGCGGATTGACGCAGGGCTTGCGCGAAAAAGGCCATTCATGGATGGTAACAAACTAACCATTGCAGAGCGATTGTCCATAGCTCCCGCGACATTTACCTTGTTTGCTGCCGCGGGCTGATCTGTATTTTCATGTCTCCGGCATTCTGTTCGGGCTGACGGCAACGGCCTGGCATCCTGGATAATTATTTAGTGTCCATCCAGAAATGAGTCACGCCATAGCGAGATTTGTTCAAAATCAAGGCATGCGAAAAAAATAACCGCCCCGGTGAAATG
>CAYTJI010000336.1:0-590 GCA_964438065.1 uncultured Desulfobacteraceae bacterium
TCCCGGAAAGGCCCAAGAGCTTTTCTCACATTATCTCCACAAACCTGAACGGGCCACCGCTGCTGGAACGCTGTCCGGTTGTCCGGGACCTCTCTCCCGATCAGGTAAAGGATGAGATGAAACGCGGCGTCGTTATTCTGGATACCAGGGATGCGGCCGCCTTCGGCGGCGTTCATATCCCGGGGAGCATCAATATCGGTTTTGCCGGCCAGACAGCCAACTGGATCGGCATGGTCATTGAACCGGAAGCCGAGCTGGTCCTGGTTGTGACGGATGAAACGGCCTACGAGGCGATGTGTGCCCAGCTCCATCGTATCGGGTATGACAATATCATCGGGTACCTTTACGGAGGGATTTCAAGCTGGCAGGAAGCAGGTTTTCCCATAACCCATTTGTGGCAGATTTCCGTATTCGAACTGAAGCAGAAGCTGGAAAAGAAGAGTTACACACATTTTTTTGACGTGCGGACGCCGGCTGAATGGAGCGCGGGACACATTGAGGAGGCAGAGCACCTGCCCCTGACGGAAATCTTGAAAAGTCCTCCGGATGTCCCGAAAGACGAGGAAATTATTGTGACCTGCGCCGTCGGA
>CAYTJI010000336.1:600-2803 GCA_964438065.1 uncultured Desulfobacteraceae bacterium
GGATACCGGGGAAACATTGCAGCCAGTTTCCTTCAGAAAGAGGGGTTCCGACATGTTCACAGCCTGGCAGGGGGTATGACGGCCTGGGTGAACGCCGGCTGTCCCGTGGTGCGGTAGTACAGAACCGACAGCCCCCTGGCGTTTCAGATAGCCGGTGCCGGAAAATTCCGGGAGTTTGAGCCGGTCGAAATCCGGATCAACAGAGATTAGTGCAGGGGGCTGCCGCAACCGGTCAACTTTTTCCCGTCCAGCCACATCGTCACACGGGTCTCGTAGGTTTCCTCAGCCATCGTGCCTCCACACGGGCCCGGGCGCATCAGGATATTCAGCGTATATGCCGTATTTCCGGTTTCATAAGTTGTCCCCGGACGGGTCTCTTTCCTCGATAACCATGCCCGACCCCCTGGAAACCACCGATGGCCGCCGGACGGATTTTGCGAACCACCCGCAATTTGTCACGCTGGATCAGAATCTTCCTGCCTTGGCGATTCTTCGCAGGGTGGAAACATCCGCACTGTGAGCCAAGCGGTTGAATCTCCCGAAGGCAACGCTACCGCCCGATCCCAACCGGGCTGACCGATATATTACGAGACAGACCTGAAAAATGTCAGGAGTTCACGGTGAAAGTCATCCGTCCGTGTCATATAGCACGGATGTCCGGCGTCTTTGAGCACGACCTTCCGGATATTCGTCATGCTCGTGCAGAGCAGGTCGGCGTTTTCGACAGGCACAATTTCATCATTACTTCCCCATATGGCGAGTGTGGGAAGGGCATTCCCGTTCAACCTGTCAGCGTAGTCGGGGATATTCGTGGACCCGACCGCTACAAATCCCCTGAGCCGGGAAGGATGTTCGGCTACCACGGGGAGACAGTAACCGCCACTGAAAGACGGCGCAACCACAACGGGTTGTCTGAGACCCAGCCGGTCCATCAGGATCAGCAGGATGTTGTCTTTTTCCAGGGGAAAATCCTCTGATTTTCCAAAGCCGGGAAGATCAACGGCCACGGCATGAAACCCGCGGGACGCGAAAAAGTCGAGCGTGCCGAGTTCAGACCAGGTCCGGGCGCTGAATTTCATGCCGTGCAGAAAAAGCACGTCCGGTTGGGACCTGTCGCCGGCCTCCAGCCAGTGAATTTTCGCCTCATTGATAATTACCTGATTTTCTTGAATCATGTTTCCCTCCAGGATGAAAAGGTCTTTGATCCCTTGTGCCGGTCTCTGTCATTCGACTGACTCCGTGGGCAGGGACGGCACTGAATTGTCCGCTAAATCGGAATAATGAAGGCGGATTGTATTTTCTGACTTTTTACATGTTTGTCAATCAAGGAAGCGGATTACATTATTGATCCCGGCCCGAAGGGTGGGGGAGGAGGGCGGCCTTTTACCATGACGAACACGAAAAGGTCGACGGGCAGTGGAAAATGAAACACACCGGGTATGTCCGAACCTACGAAAAAATCGAGGAAAGAACGGATCGGACAAGACTGTGACCCAGCATGTTTGCTGAGAAATATACCGCCGTCCTGCGCTTCAGCCTGACATCCACCGGAAGACGGTTAATCACTGTCCTGGACCGATACCCACCGAGACCCGCAGATCAAAAGGGATCTGTTCGCGCGACAGGTTCCTTCTGACGTTACTTCGGGATAAAGCTCATGCGCGGCGTAATGGCCAGGATGGTTTCGGCAATCAGTCTCGCGGTGTTTTCCAGGTCGGAAAAGGCGCAGGTTTCAACCATGGTATGCATGTAGCGATTGGGAATGCTGACGAGGGCGGCAGCGGTTCCCTGCCTCGTGATTTGTAGGACATTGGCGTCTGTTCCGGTCGCGCCGGGTTCCGAGCTGAACTGGCATTTGATCTTCTTTTTTCTGGCCGTGGTTTCCAGGAGCTTTCCCAGGATCCGGTTGATATTGGGGCCGGCATGAAGGATCGGCCCCTTTCCCAGGGAAACTTCTCCCACAATCCGTTTGTCAATCCCGGGGGTGTCTGACGCAAAACCGACATCCACTGCAATGGCGATTTCCGGATCAATGCCGAACGCGCTGGTCCGTGCACCGCGGAGGCCGATTTCTTCCTGAACCGTGGAAACAGACCAGACACCCAGGTTCAGGCCCGTTCTTTTACTCAGGATCTTGATTACTTCCGAGACCACGAACGATCCCACCTTGTCATCGCAGCCCTTGCTCGAGAACAGACCGTTT
>CAYTJI010000337.1:0-2800 GCA_964438065.1 uncultured Desulfobacteraceae bacterium
CCGCAGGGTAAACTGTTTTCAAAAACCGCAGGATTTATGGCCGCATTCAAACTGATGCGTGACATGCAAGCCCAACATTCCCATAACTCGCTGACATCAAAAACATAACTTCCTTTTTTGAAAACAGTTTATGCAGGTTTTAGGTGAAAATAAATACATGAAAAAGGAGTACCCATCAACGACGTGACCAGACGATTTTATGTGACCACACCCATCTATTATGTCAATGCCGAGCCTCATCTCGGCCACGCCTATTCAACCATTGTCGCGGATGTCCTGAACCGCTTTCATATGCTTGCCGGATATGAAACTTTCTTCCTGACAGGGACCGACGAGCATGGGGACAAAATCGTGGCTGCGGCCGAAAAATCGGGCGAGACCCCGAAAGAATATGTGGACCGGATCAGCGCGCTGTTCAGAGACCTGTGGCCCAGACTGAATATTTCCAATAATCATTTTATCCGCACCACGGATCCCGCCCATAAGAAAACCGTTCAATATATCCTGGACCGGGTCAATGACAGGGGGGACATCTACTTCAGCGAATATGAGGGCCTGTACTGTTTCGGTTGTGAGCGTTTTTACACGGAGCGGGAACTGGTGGACGGAAAGTGTCCGGATCACCAGACCGAACCCGAGGTCATAAAGGAATCCAATTATTTCTTCCGCATGAGCCGGTACCAGGAATGGCTGGTGGAATACATCACCCGGCACCCGGACTTCATCCGGCCCGGGAGATACCGAAACGAGGTGCTCTCCTTTCTGGATGAGCCCCTGGAGGACCTGTGCATTTCACGGCCCAAATCCAGGCTCGAATGGGGGGTCACGCTCCCCTTTGACGAGAATTTCGTGACCTATGTCTGGTTTGACGCCCTTATCAACTATATCTCCGCCATCGGGTACCCGGACAGCGAACAGTTCAGCCGATTGTGGCCGTCCGTCCAGCACATCATTGCCAAGGACATCCTCAAACCCCACGGCATATACTGGCCCTGCATGCTCAAATCCGCCGGCATCGATCCCTACCGGCATCTGAATGTCCACGGGTACTGGAATATCAACGCGGGCAAGATGTCCAAAAGCCTCGGCAACGTGGTCCGGCCTCTGGAACTGGCCGAGATTTACGGGCTCGATGCCTTCCGGTACTTCCTGTTGCGGGACATGGTGTTCGGACTGGATTCCGAGTTCAGTGAGGAAGCCCTCGTGAACCGCATCAACGCGGATCTGGCAAACGACCTGGGGAACCTTGTCAGCCGAAGCATGACCATGGTTCATAAATATTTTGAAGGGAAACTTCCGGAACCGGGGGCACCCACGGAAGAGGATGATACGCTCAGAACGCAGGCCCTCCAACTGATCGACACATATGAATCCTTCATGAAAGATCTCGCCTTTCACAAGGCCCTGATCCGGATATGGGAAGTGATCGGCAGGGTGAACAAGTATATCGACACCATGGCACCCTGGGTCCTGGCCAAGTCCGACACGGAGCGGCTGGCAACGGTTATTTTTCATATTGTGGAGACCCTCAGGATCATCTCCTCGCTGCTGTGGCCGTTCATGCCCGGATCGTCTGAAAAGATTTCCGAACAAATGGGTTTTGATACTACGGGATCGGACATCAGCCTGGATGACCTGCGCCAGTGGCCCGGTCCACGGCCCGTAAGGCCGATGACAAAGGCCCCGGCCCTGTTTCCCCGGATCGATACAAAAGACAAAAAAAAGCATCCAAAGCCCCCGAAGGGGAAAACCCCTGCCCGCAGAAAAACCGCTCTTGTGTCATTCAAGGAATTTCAGAAGCTGGATCTCAGGATCGGCACAATAAAGAGTGTCGAGGCCATAGAAGGCGCCCGTAAGCTGCTCAAGCTGACCGTGGATATCGGGGAAAAAAGGACCGTTGTGGCCGGCCTGGCCGAGCATTTTACAGCGCACGACCTGACCGGAAAACAGGTCGTACTCGTGGCCAACCTGGAACCCGCGCAACTGATGGGCGTCACCTCGGAGGGCATGATCCTGGCCGCGGAAGACGTCTCCGGCCTTCACCTTGTCGTCCCCGACGGCGAGACCGCCCCGGGCGCGAAAGTCCGGTAAGACCCCGCCCGAGGCGGGGTTTCCACCGCTTCGGTTTTGTCTTTTCTTTGCGCCCTTGGCGGTTAAAAAAAAGATTTACCGTCAAGGACGCCAAATATAAAAGGACGGGGTCATACCTCAAGATATGAAAATCAACATTCTGGTATTGAACAGGAGTTGCTTTCCGGATGCAGCGGTTAGCCTTCAGCAATTGGCATTTTATTTAACCACCTGTTTTACTCGTATTTTTGCCAACACCCTCCATCCTTTTTCTGTCCCTTATACCATCGAATATTTCTTTCAGAGTGAAATCTGTCATTTCAGCCACACCATCGACAAACGTTCTTGTATTATAAAGAACGCCCCAGTCCAAAACGCATTTATTGCGTTTTTTATCTAAATTGAACCACATCCGCAGACACATAGACAGTCCGTTGTCTCCAGAAGAGAAAACACGACCATTTTTGGTCTGTAGTAATATTCACCAGAGCTTGCGAACCCGTCAGTCCCGCCTTGGAGATCATGTCCCGCTTCGCCTGGGCGAAAAGATCCTGTTTTGAAGGACCGATCCCTAAAAAATAGCTGGCATGTGCCTCACCGGTGACGGATTTGATTATATCGAAATTCGCCTGATTAAGCTGAACCTGTGTCTGGATACTGTGACCGAGATAACGACTGGCATGAGGGGCTGGGAAAAGCTTGCTACAGCCTTGGAAACAATCAAAAAAAT
>CAYTJI010000338.1:0-2783 GCA_964438065.1 uncultured Desulfobacteraceae bacterium
ACCGGCCATACTCCTGACCAGAGACGAATCAAAATATCTGCCGCCTCCCGAAACTGTCCGGATCGCGCCGGCCAGTTCATTCGATGCCTCTTCCTTCTTGAAATACCCGGCAGCACCTACCCTGTAGGCCCTTACCGCATACTGCTCTTCAGGATATGTGCTCAATATCAGAACAGGGATTCGGGAATTTTCTCTCTTCAATCCTTCCATAATATCCAGCCATCGAACATCCGGCAGGGAAATATCCAGCACTATCACATCGTAACAATTCTCCCGGACTTTCCTCAGCAGTTCTTCGGCGTTGCAGGCTTCCCCCGTTACTTCCATATCGGGAATATCTGCAATAATCGACCTCAGACCGTTGCGGACAATTTCATGATCGTCTGCTATCAATATTTTCGTCATTCCGGTTGAATCCATCCATTTAAGATATTCCAGACAGTCGAACTTTTTTCTGAACTTTTCATCAGTTGGACACCCGATGACTCCCCCGGTTTTTTTAACTGCACCACTTTAAAGCGGCCGAAGCGGAAATTGAACAGGCTAAGCGGAAGCATGAAATCGTTGTCGTTTTACAATAAGGGAAAAAGCAAATCATGAAAATCAGCCAAAAGCTGATAATTTTGTAAGATTTAGCTTACAAGCAGCACGAATTTTCTTACAACCTTGTTCATAGATATAATATTGTCCGGGACTTCGGCTGAAAGAAAAGGGATGCTGTTGTCAGAAATAAAAAGAGGGAGAATTTTTTCTTGTCGGTTCTCACCCAATTTCCGAAGTCAGTTCACGAGCCCGTTTTTTATCGCATAAAGGGTTAGTTCCGTGGTGTTTTTCATCCGCATCTTCTCAAGAATCCGGGTCTTATACGTACCGATGGTCTTAATGCTCAACGCCAATTCTTCGGCGATTTCCCTTGTCTGTTTTCCTGAAACCAGCAGGAGCATTACCTGGTATTCGCGGTCGGAAAGTTTTTCATGAAGCGGTTTTTCCGACACTGTGTCCAGATACAGAGCCAGTTTCTGTGCCAGGGAGGGAGTGACATATTTCTCGCCCCCGGACACTTTTCTGATCGCGGCGATGAGCTCCTTGGAAGCGCCTTCCTTGGTCAGATATCCTGAGGCTCCGGCCTTGAAAGCCCGCACCGCATACTGTTCTTCCGGGTGCATGCTCAATATCAACACAGGAAGATCCGGTTTCTCTCTTTTCAGAATCTTCAACACTTCCAGCCCGTCCATCCTCGGCAGTGAAATATCGAGCAGAACCAGGTCGTAACAATCACGGCGCACCTTTTCCAGCACCTCATTCCCATTGCGGGCTTCACCGGCCGCTTCCATGTCGGGCACATCCCCGATGATCAGCCTCAACCCGTCCCGGACAATCGCATGGTCATCCACTATCAATATTTTGGTCATCGGCTTCCGCTCACTTTCTAGCCAACGGTATGGTTACGGTGATGGTGGTCCCCTTGCCGGGGTGCCCTTTGATCTTGAACTGTCCTCCCAGAAAACTGAGACGTTCCCGGATACCTATCAGTCCGAATGACTTGGGGTCGTATATTTTCTCTTTGGTAATGCCTATCCCGTTGTCAACGACTTTCAGGATCAACAGCCCGTTTTTTTCCTCCAACCTAATTTTGACCGCGGTAGCTCCGGAATGACGGGCGACGTTGGTCAGAGTTTCCTGGAAGATGCGGAAAACGTTGGTCGATAAATTCGACTCCAGAGCCAGGTCGTCCGTTTCTATGTCAAGACTGCATTTTATCCCTGTGCGTTCCCTGAATTGTTCGGTTTCCCATTCGATGGCCGCGGCAAGGCCCAGATCGTCCAGCAGACGGGGCCTCAATTCGCCCGATATTTTCCTTACTATGTTGATCGCGGTATCAATGAAATTCGTCATCATCTTCGTCTTCTCGATCAGCACTTTCTGATCCTTGTTGAATTTCGACGCCATCCAGCCCAGGTCTATTTTCAGGGCGGTGAGAATTTGTCCCAGCTCGTCATGGACCTCCCTGGCTATCCGGGCCCCTTCCTGTTCACGTACCGATTGGAGATAGGCCGAGAGGTTGCGCAACTGTTCGCGGGACTCCTCCAATTCCCTCTGCATTTTCTTGCGCTCGGTGATATCCTCGAACATCACGACATGAAAAGATTTCCCGGATGTGGGATCCTTGCCGAATCTCAGTTTGAATATCCTGCCTTTCAGCCTGTTGTCCCTGATCCCTGCTTCGGCATCCAGAGATATCTTGAACTGGTCGATGGAGAACTTGGATTTGCGCGTGTAGATCTCGATGTCGAAAAACTCGGCTTCCCCGCTGAAAGTGGTAAAACCGATGTGGTTCTGGCGGTCGTAAATGGCGTTGGCGTCGAACACCTCAAGAACCGGAGTCTCTTCCCCGGTTTTCAGGTTCTTTAACAACCGGCGGATTCTTCCGCCCGTCCTTTCAACCGTTATCCGGTATTCAGTGTCCGGCTCCAGGCTCTCCGTTATCGAGACAAGATTCGTACTCTGCCGCTGAATCCTCGCTTCAGTATTGTTGTTGGAACCGCTGCATACAGTGTATCCCAGCAAGTCGGGCAGAGTTTCTTCCCTCCCCGAGCCGCCCGATATCACCAGCGAAAGGTCACGGATGTTTTCCTTGTTCCAGGAAGTTTTGATCTTAAAAACGACCTTGAGATCCTCCTTGGCCCCGCCGTATTCCCCGGCGGACATCAGATAACAATCCACATTGTCTCGAGTGTGGGGTTCGTGGCCACAATCACCTCGGTGACGCCGCCCCGCCTCAC
>CAYTJI010000339.1:0-2749 GCA_964438065.1 uncultured Desulfobacteraceae bacterium
CACCTGCCTGCTGCAGGCAGGTCTTCGGCAAACTCGACACTTGCAGGATTTAGGTTTTATACTTTGATCCTATCCAATATATCGGAAAAAATTCCGAATGCTAAAGGGTTTTGTTCCTGTTCAGGTCTCCTGCGATTTCTTCAAGATTCACTTTAAGGGTTTCAACAGATTCGGGGATCCTTTCCAGCCTGCCGTCATGAATCTCCATCTCCACTTTTCTGGCAGCCTCGTAAAAACCGGAAAGCCCGAGGTTCCCGGCCGCCCCTTTCAGAGAATGCGCGGCATCCCCGGCGTCCCGGATCATTTTCGAGTCCACGGCAACCGTCAGTTTTTCCAGATCTGATCTGGCGGTTTCTATAAAAAGTTCCACCAATTCCATAAATTCATATTTTTCCAGTCCCATAGCCTCAGCCGTTCGTTTAAAATCCATGTCTCCTCCTGTCTTGTCTGGGATAAGGGGTCAGCCCTTGATATGTGACATTTAGAGCGTCACGTTTGCAGACTTTATGTAGGATCAAATGTCACATATCAAGGGCTGACCCCACATGATATTGTAAAAATCTTGACATCCTCCGGGTAATTGATGTCCTATTATTGTTTTCCAACCACTTCGAAAGGAACAAACCATGACTTCATCCGGAAAAATTGCCCATATTCCGGCGGCGGTCTTTTTTCTGCTGCTCTTACTCCCTTTCTCCGTTCAGGCTCAACCATTCGGCATGATGTCTGCGAAAGGCCGACCCGGGCCGCAAAACACCATATTGTCCGCCCCGAACGGCCGGTTTGTGTTCGGCCAGGTCTCTGACAGCAGCAGTGATCTGTTCATGCTGGATACCCGCACCGGGCGTCTGTGGCGACTCTCTGAACGGGGAGACCTGGGGATGTTTCTGTCACGGGTGCCGTACTGCACCACCGACGGGAAATGCGCCGACGTTCCCCAGGATCCGACCCGTTCCCGCAACCGCTAGGAGGATGTCCGAAAACGCGCTTTTCCCACTCATGCCCCCTGATCTGGAAAAATATATCCTGTTGTTTCTGAAAGAAAGCGACCGGCCAACCGCGGGGTTCACACTGTCTCCCCTTGCGGGAGACGGCTCTGTCCGTGTTTTCCACAGGGTCACCCTTCCCGCCTCCAGGGGCAGTTTTATCGTCATGTCCAACCCGCCGGTCGATGATTTTGCCAGACGTGAGAACCGGGCCTACGTGGCAATCGGCAGGCACCTCTTCAGCAGGAAGATCCCTGTCCCGGAAATTTACCGGTACGACCTTGAGCACGGTTGGGTCATCATGGAGGATCTGGGCCCGAAAAACCTTCAGGACCGGGTGTCGTCAAAGGGGGACCCTGTCACGCTTTATGAAAGTGTCCTGGAATGTCTTTGCCGCCTTCAAATCTCCGGGGCTGAAGGTTTCGACCCCCGATGGTGCTGCCAGACCCGTCAATACGACCGCACGGTCATGCGCTGCCATGAATCGAATTATTTCCGGGATGCCTTTCTGCACGCCTACCTCGGCATGAAAAAAGAATGGCCGGAACTTGACGCCGCATTTGATCACCTGGCTGAAACCGCATCCGGGGCAGACAGCCGGTTTTTCCTTCACCGTGATTTTCAGTCGAGAAATATCATGGTCGCCGGAAAAAATATCGGGATTATAGACTGGCAGGGGGGCCGTCTGGGCCCCCTGGCCTACGATCTGGCCTCCCTGATCATTGATCCCTATACGGGGCTGTCCGACATTCAGCAACGCGTTGTTTTTCACATCTATCTGGACATGATCCGGGAACACAATCCCGCATGGACCGCTTCCATAGAGAGATATTACCCATACCTTGCAATTCAGAGAAACCTCCAGATTCTGGGAGCCTTTGCCTATCTCACGAAGACGAGAGGAAAACCCTGTTTTGAAGCGTTTATCCCCCCTGCTTTGCATACCCTCCGGGAACTGCTCCATCAGGTCCCGGACACCCGGCTTCTCCCCCTCAGGGATACAATCAACCGACTTCATGACGTGAGACCCGGCATCAAGAAAACGAACCCTGAGGGTTCGTGCAAGAGAACGACCTTAGTGCCCATCCGTAAATGAAATCCGGGCCGGGTGAGTTTACGATCCGGAAATGGCCACTACCTTAACAGGGTGCTCACTGCCTGAAGCAGTTCGTTCCTCTTGAAGGGCTTGGCTAACGTGAGGTCCGCTCCAATCTTTCCGGCCAAGTCCAGATATTGCGCCGGTTTATTGACCCCCCCTCCGGATATGGCAATAATCTTCACTTCAGGAAAGTCCCGCTTGATTTCCCTGATGGTCTCAATCCCTTCTTTTTCAGGCATAATGAGATCGGTTATGATCAGATCAGCGGGATGGTCATGGTGACTGCGCAGTGCCACCCTGCCATTGGGCGCTTCCGATACCTCGTAACCGACGTTTTCCAGCATTGTCCGGATCATGTTTCTGACCTGTTCCTCGTCATCCACAACAAGAATGTGCCCTCCCGCGCAGGGCGCGCATCCTTTCTTCCCTTTATCAAGCGCCTTGCGGATCTTTTCAGCCATTTCATGAGTCAGGGCGGGCTTCATTATTACTGCACTGATGCCCATCTGTTCCGCTTTCTCTTCACACATGCGTTGGCTGTACCCGGTGCAGAGAATTACCGGGATCCGGGGATTTATTTCCCTGACTTTTTCCGCCAGGCGGTCACCCGTCATGCCCGGCATGGTCATATCGCTGATCAGGATATCAAAGTCTCCGGGCCTTG
>CAYTJI010000340.1:0-2745 GCA_964438065.1 uncultured Desulfobacteraceae bacterium
ACCTGCCTGCTGCAGGCAGGTCTTCGGCAAACTCGACGCTTGCAGGATTCAGGTAATAGCATTTTCAGGGAATCAGAACATGCGCCGAAGCTTTTTCATGACACCAATTGCCGGGATTCTGTTTATGTCTCTCCTGCTTTGCCATGGTTGCGGCACATCAGAATCCATCGTCCGGAAATTTAAAACCAAAGAGTTGTACCTCAAGAAAAAAATAATATTTTTTCCAGCCATTGATCATTCAGGTCTTCCATCGGACAAAGCGGGGGAAGTAACGGAAAACCTAATCACTCTTCTGAAAAATTCCCCGCGTCTTTTGCTCTGTGCTTCTCCGGCAAACCCCTGCCCGACGACGGGGATGACACTTACCGACTTCGGCGTCGCATACTACACGCCCGAAATTCTTGAGATGGCCGGAACCCGGGGGATAAACGCCCTCGTGTGCATATACCTTCCTCCGGTTGAAATCTCCAGAGGCAAAGGCGGTATCTGGCCTTTCCGTTACGCCACGGATACTTTCAAAATCAACATGATTGTGAATATGACAGACGTCACGACCGGGTGTCTTCTGTTGTCAAGTCTTGATTCTGAGGAGATGACACTTCAGTCAGACAAAATAAAAGACATGGGGAAAAGCGAAGTGCTGAATCAGGTATTCACAAAAACCATGCCGCGACTTCTTGAGCGTCAGGCTTCAGCAGTTATCCAGAATCTGGAAAAGCGTCCGTGGACCGGCAGGATCCTGGAAATCCGTAATGGCACTCTAAAAATCAGCGCAGGCAGGGATGTGGGGCTTGTTCCGGGGCTGATGTTTACCGTTCACGAGCATGGAGAAGCCATCGTGTGTCGGACAGGCATTACGGTTGACGTTCCCGGCAGAGAAGTGGGCAGGATCCGGATAAGCTCGGTCTCAGACAGCCATGCAATGGCAGAGCCTGAGGAGGGAGGACCGTTTCTGCCCGGACAGGAAATCGTGTTTATTCACTGAGCATCTCTCTGGCCACTGCCAGAGCATTTGGGGTTATCAC
This sequence comes from uncultured Desulfobacteraceae bacterium, assembly GCA_964438065.1. Lineage (GTDB taxonomy): Bacteria > Desulfobacterota > DSM-4660 > Desulfatiglandales > Desulfatiglandaceae > CAYTJI01. The sequence continues at coordinate 1,026 of CAYTJI010000340.1, forward strand.
TTCTCCCCCAATGAGCCGCGCCACCTCCTGAACCCTTGATTCCATATCGAGTTCCGTAATTCCGGTGTAAGTTCTGCCCCCTGAAACTTCTTTTTTTACCAGGAAATGTGTCTGTCCCTGGCTGACAATCTGAGGCAGGTGAGTGATACACAGAATCTGGTGATATTTGGACAGGGAGAGGACTTTTTTCCCGACGATCTCTGCTGTAGCCCCACTGATTCCTGCGTCAACCTCGTCAAAAACAATCGTTTCCACCGACGCCGTCCGGGCAAGAATTGTCTTGACCGCCAGCATAATTCTTGAGAGCTCTCCGCCCGAAGCGATTTTTGAAAGGGGCCGCAACATCTCGCCCACATTGGGAGAAATCATGAACTCCGCTCGATCACGCCCATCTGCACGTATGCCGGGATCCTGTGTTGCCCGGTCCGCCTGGCCGGCGATGCAATCATCGCCAAACTCCACAAGAAACCGCGTTTCCCGCATGTGCAGGTTCCGGAGCTCACTTTCCACCGCCTTTTCAAGGCGTTTGGCTGCTTTTTTTCTTTTCCGGGAAAGCGCCTGCGCCCTCTGCGCAAGCTCTGCATCCACTGATGCATATTCTGCCTCCAGGCTTGCCAGTGTCTGAGTCTTTTCCTCCATGTCATACAGTTTCGAGGACAATGTTTCTCTGAACCGAAGCACATCGTTCAGCGTCGGCCCGTATTTCCGTTTGAGCCGGTTTAACAGATCGAGCCTTTCCATAACCTCTTCCAGCCGGGACGGGTCCATATCAATTTCATTGCGAAAATCCCTGAGCGAGAAAGAAACGTCTTCCAGCCGCACCTCGACTTCCCTCAGCACATCACGGACAGGTTCAAGCCTGGGATCGATTTCAGCGGCTTTTTCTATTCTTTTCAGATACCGGGAGATAAAAGAAAGAACGGCATTGTTTCCTTCATAAATCCCGTGATACCCTTCCGAGACAATCTGCATCAGCTCTTCCGTATACAGCAGTCGCCTTTTTTCATCAGCCAGTACCTCGTCCTCTTCCGGACGGATTTCCGCCTTTTCGATCTCCTGAATCTGAAAATGTGTCAATTCCTGTTTTTCAGATATACCTGCGATCTCCTCTTTTAAAGCGACAATGGCTTCCTGCAAAGACTTCCATTTATAAAACACATTCGCCAGGGCTTCACGTTCCGCTGTCAGTCCGGCAAAATCGTCCAGCAAATAAATATGGTTGTCCGGCCTCAGGAGAAGCTGGTGCTCATGCTGACCCGAGATACTGATCAATGCGCCACTAAGACGGGTCAACATTTGCAGAGTCGCCATCGAACCGTTCACTGAGATCCGATTTCTGCCCTCGCGGGAAACCGTTCTTTTTATTAACAACTCTCCGTCAAACGGAATGCCGGAGTTTTCCAGGAATTCTGTCAGATGAGGGTTCCCCGGCAGGGAAAAAAGAGCCTCTACCGTGGCTTCGCTGCAGCCGCTCCTGATGAGATCGGAGGATGCCCTGCCTCCGAGTATCAGGTTCACCGCACCAATAATGATCGATTTGCCGGCACCGGTTTCACCGGACAGGATATTGAGTCCGGGTTTCAGCGTAATTTCAAGATGTTCAATAATCGCAAAATTACTTATGGTGAGTTGGACAAGCATCTTTCTTCCTGATGAAACAAAACCATCTGACGGGAGACGACCCCCCCACGTGTACAACCGTCAAACGAATCGGTGAAAA
>CAYTJI010000341.1:0-2702 GCA_964438065.1 uncultured Desulfobacteraceae bacterium
CCTTTCCCGGATCTTTGGGGGAATCTGCCGATAACTCCTCGATGATTTGCCGCACCCTGCTTTCGATTTTTTCGGGACTCAACTGCTGAGGCAGATAGCCGTATAAGATTTCTATTTCCTGATCTTCCCTGAGTGCCAGATCTTCACGTCCTCCCTTCCTGAATTCCCCGGCGGCCTGTCCGGCCCTTTTCACCGCGGAAGACACAGCCGTTTGAATCTCGCCGTCTTCCAATTCCCGCCCCCGGTCAAAGTCCTGGATCTTCGACTTGATCCGGCACAAAACCGATCATTTTTCAAAAGACTCTTCCTCAAATATTTCAGGAACAAGCATTAATAAACGTAACCCTTTAATGTAAAATATATTTTTAAATTGTCAAGAGTTAAATTTATGCAATCATGAAAAAATTTTTTTCGGGACCCGTTCATGAGCCTTCTCTGCTGACACGGATCGCTTCGGAAAGCTTCAGGCTGCCGTCATAAAGCGCCCTTCCGGTGATCATTCCGATAACCCCGTCCTGAGAGAGAGCGGTGACGTTCTTTACGTCCATGATGTCCGATATTCCGCCGGAGGCGATTACCGGCACGTGCACGGCCCTTGCAAGGGTCCGGGTCGCCTCGATATTCGGGCCGGTTCTCATGCCGTCTCTCCGGATGTCGGTGTATATGACTGAGGATATGCCTGCGTCTTCAAAACGTCGGGCCATCTCTACGGGTGATACCGAAACCTCTTCCGTCCATCCCTCAACCGCGACGCGGTTATCTCTGGCGTCTATGCCGAGAATAACCCTGTCCGGAAATAAAAGGCATACCTCTCTTACGAACCCGGGATTCTTGCAGGCCACGGTTCCAAGGATCAGATACCGGATGCCCAGATCAAAGTAGGCCTTTACCGTGTCCATGTCGCGGATTCCGCCACCCAGTTCCACGGGCACGGGAACGGCATCCACAATCCGTTTGATCACGCCCCGGTTAACGGGTTTCCCCCGGACCGCACCGTCGAGATCAACGATATGCAGTCTTTCGGCTCCCTGTTCCAGCCATTTCAGGGCCATTTCTTCCGGAATATCGGAAAACACGGTTTCCTCACCCATTCGACCCTGTTTCAGCCTGACACAGCGTCCCCCCTTGATATCAATGGCAGGAATCACAATCACGTTATAGTCCTCCTCAGGATCCGGTTCCGGACGGCATTTCCCGGATCATTTTTCTGAGTCCGATCATGGCCAGATCCGCTGCTTTCATCCATTTGCCCCCAGCCTCCAAAAACGTACTCATATCCAGGATGTTTTCAGACAAGGATTTCTGGGTTTTTTCAAATTTTGATTTCCACAGGATTCTGCCGTCATCAGGCCGGATCAGGAGGAGATCAAAGGCCACGGACGCGGGGGTTTTTACCGCATAGTCACTCCCGACACGTTCTTGCCAGCGGTAAATGTAACCCAGAAGAACGGCATCGGCATTCAGTTCCCTGCCCAACTTCCGCACGACCTTCATCGGAGCCATTGCGATATCCCGATCCGAAGCGATAATACGGGAATACACGCCAATAGCCTGTTTTCGCGAGATGAGATCATAGTTTTTTTGAGTGGAAACTTTTTCAAGCAGGATCTCGTTCATTCTCCGCACAATTCCCGGTGGCACCGGTTCAGCGGAAACAAGGCTCGAGGACAGGGGATTGGTAAATATGCCGGGTTTGTCTGTCGGAGACAGCGCACTCATGAACCCAACGATGACCACTTTCCTGATTTCAAGTGTTTCAGGTATCACTGACCCCCGGTTGCGTCCGGGCCAGCAACCGGGACAGGACAACAGGGCGAGGATAATCATCAGACAACAAACAGAATACAGCTTGGCTACCGGTTCCATTTTCATAACAGTCTCCTCATAGTAAAAATCCTACGGAGCTACAACAGGCCTTTAGTGGAAGGAATGTTTCCCTGGAGACGGGCCTCGGGACGACACGACTGATCGAGTGCCCTTGCAAACGCCTTAAACACGGCCTCCGCGACATGATGAGGTTCATCCCCCGCGAGGAGATCCACATGCATGGTGATCCCCGCATGAATGGCAACAGCCCGCAAGAATTCCTTTACCAGGGCCACGTCAAACGACCCTGTCATCGTCTTTTTCAGCGGTACCCGATAGGCCAGGTACGGTCTGTTGGAAATGTCCATGACGACCCTGGCAAGTGCGTCGTCCATGGGGATCGTGGCCGTTCCATACCGCCGGATGCCCTTTTTTTCGCCCAGCGCTTGTGTTATCGCCTGTCCGAGGCAGATCCCAAGATCCTCGACCGTATGGTGGTTGTCCACCTCCGTATCTCCCCTGGCCGTGACTTCCAGATCCAAAAACCCGTGAGCGGTCATCAGGGTCAGCATGTGGTCCATGAAAGGAATGCCCGTATCCAGCCTGGATTGTCCTGAGCCGTCAAGGTTCAGTCTGATGTGAATGTCGGTTTCGCCGGTTTTTCGGTTTATTCTCGCCTGTCGCGTCATGTGTCTTTACCCCGTTTCCTTGCTGCCGGATTTCGTGTTCGAATGAAGCGGCCCGGCCAGCGCCGCCATGAGAAAACCGGCCGGAAGATGTGAAACGCCATGGCCGGGCTTCATCGATTCCGTAGCAATACAATAGTAGCGGAAGGGTTTGAATGTAACCTAAAACCTGCATAAACTATTTTCAAAAAGGAAATTATGCTTTTAATA
>CAYTJI010000342.1:0-2694 GCA_964438065.1 uncultured Desulfobacteraceae bacterium
ACCTGCCTGCTGCAGGCAGGTCTTCGGCAAGCTCGACGCTTGCAGGATTTAGGTGGAAGGCTGTCTTTTCAGTCGTCCATCATTTTCGTTTGCAGACACCACAGTGGCATTGGAGCAGAAAATTGGCACTCGTTCATACCAGCAGAATAAAAGAGGATATGATTCTCTCTGAGGATGTCAAAGACGTGCGCGGGCGACTGCTTCTTCCGAAAGGCCAGAAGCTTCGATCAAAGCACATTGATGTCATGAAAAAATGGGGGGTAACAGAGGTGCATGTCACGGACGCCTCGGTCTCCGAACAAGGGTCCGATCCCCATTCCGAACAGCCTGATCTTGAACAGGTTGAAGAGCAGACAAGACCTGTTTTCACTTTTGTGGATCTCGACCACCCTGCGATTAAGGAACTGTTTCGGCTGTCGGTTCTGTTCAGACATGCGCACGGCATTACCAGGGCAAAGGCCCCTTCTTTTTCCAGCGAGGCCCTTGACAAGGACAATCTCCGCATAGCGGACATTCGCGAAAACCTAAACCAGCAGGAAGTGAAACTGCCCGAAATTCCGGAGATTGTCTTTGAACTGAACGACATACTGTCAGACCCGTTGAGCACGGCCGACAATCTGGCACAGGTCGTGGCCAAAAGTCCCAGCCTGACCGCGGCTCTGCTGAGAATCGTTAACTCTTCCTTTTATGGTTTATCGTCCAGAATAGACACCATATCACGAGCGGTAACCATCATCGGAACCAGGGAGATCAGCAGCCTGGCACTCGTCATCTGCACGCTCTCCGTCTTCAAAAACATCCCCAGAGAAATACTGGACATGCGTTCTTTTCTGAAACACAGTTTCGCGTGTGGTCTGATTGCAAGGATGCTGGCTGCAAACAAGGACATCTCTGAGACGGAACAGTTGTTCGTCGCGGGCCTTCTCCACGATATCGGCCGGGTGATCATTTACAAATACTTTCCGGAACAGGCCAAAGCCCTCCTGATCCGATGCATGGAACAGGAAAAAATTCTTCACCGGGAAGAAATCACCCTTCTGGGCTGCACGCATACCGATATCTCCAGGTACCTGTTGGGAAAATGGAATTTCCCGCCCGTTCTGGAAGAAAATATATTTTTTCACCACAATCCCATGTCTGCCGGAGACCCTCTGAAAGCATCCATCATTCACCTGGCAGACATAATGGCCAATGGTCTGGGAATGGGTACCAGCGGCGAATATTTTGTGCCTCCAATGGACAACGAGGCATGGGATCTTCTGGATCTCCGGCCCAGCACTTTTGAAATGATCATCAATCAGGCGAACCATCAGATCTCGGCACTGGATCTTTTTCTACAGGAATAAAAGCCCCAATGAATCTCAGCGGTCTTCCCGAACCGGAACGTCTTATAGCTCGCATTGATCATCTGGAAGAAAACAGCCGTTTTATCCAGAATGCGCTTGAAATGGCTCTTTCACTCGGGGATTTCCAAAAAAATATCAACGAAAGCCATGGTCCGAACCGGGTCCTGCAGGAAGCGGAAAACCGAATCAGGAAATTGATATCTTTTGAGATCTGCGCCATGTGTCTGGTGAATGAAGACAATGCGGATATGGAGATTTCCCTCTGTGAACCGTGTGATCGGAAGGATTATATTCAGGATGAAATCGCTTTTATGACGGAAAACGGTTTTTTCGCCTGGGCGTTGCACGAAAAAAGAGGCATATTTGTAAAATCAAAAGATCAGAAAAAAGATTTTTTCCTGCATGTAATGGCAACCTGTTCCCGGATACGGGGGATGTTTATCGGTCTCCTGCCCAACGAAAAACAAAGGATCCCGGATGCATCCCTCAGTCTTTTGTCCCTCATCCTTCTAAATACCGCCAATGCGATTGAGAGCCTCGAATCCTACAATCTGGTTGTTGAACAGAATTCAATTCTTGAAGCAGAGGTTGAAGCCCGAACACGGGAATTGATCAATTATGAAAAACGACTCCAGAGGGCCCGAAAGATGGAGGCGATCGGTACGCTCGCCGGCGGCGTCGCTCACGATCTGAACAATATTCTGTCCGGTCTTGTCAGCTATCCTGAACTGCTCCTGATGGACATTCCAGAGAACAGTCCGTTAAGAAAACCGCTCCTGACCATCAAAAAATCAGGGGAAAAAGCGGCAAGCATTGTGCAGGATCTGCTCACCCTGGCAAGAAGAGGCGTGGGCAACAGGGAAGTCGTTAATCTGAATCGCATTATCGACGAATATCTCAAGAGTCTGGAGTTTGAGAAGCTACAGGTTTACCACCCCGGCATCCGGATCAAAACGGATCTGGATGAAAATTTGCTTCCGGTTTCCGCGTCCCCGGTTCATCTGTCAAAAACGATCATGAATCTGATTTCCAATGCGGCGGAAGCCATCCCCGGCAAAGGGGAAATCCTGATATCCACCAGGAACACGTATATCGACACTCCGATCAAGGGCTATGACCATGTGAATGAAGGCGATTATGTAACTCTGAAGGTTTCCGACAACGGGACCGGAATATCCCCCGAAGACATGGAACGGATATTCGAACCGTTTTATACAAAAAAAGTAATGGGCAGAAGCGGGACGGGCCTGGGCATGGCCGTGGTGTGGGGAACGGTAAAAGACCACAACGGCTATATTGATGTCCAAAGCGTTCCGGGCCGGGGGACCAACTTCACATTGTATTTTCC
>CAYTJI010000343.1:0-2682 GCA_964438065.1 uncultured Desulfobacteraceae bacterium
GGATGAAATTTCCCGTCGTTATGATCTAAGGGCGTACAGAGAGCATGGAGAGATCCTTGGCATGGTGGATGCCGTCAGCCTCGCCGTGCCGACTGAGATGCATTTTAAGGTTGCCATGGATATCCTGTCTGAAGGCATCCACCTGCTGATTGAAAAACCGATCACCTACGAATTGGCTCCAGCCGATGCCATGGTGGCCAAGGCAAAGGAAAAAGGTGTGGTTTTTCAAGTGGGTTTTGTTGAACGGTTTAATCCGGCGGTCGTGGAAATGCAGAACCTGTTGAATCGGCCGGTTTTTTTGGAATCTCACCGCATGAACGAATTCACAATAAGAGGGATTGATGTGGATGTCGTTCTGGATCTTATGATCCATGATCTGGATATTATTCTCCATAATGTCCCGTCTGGAATCAAGGACCTTCACGCTGTGGGGATGTCCGTAATCACGGGAAAGACGGATATCGCCAATGCCAGGATCGTTTTTGAAGACGGCACAGTGGCCAACCTGACGGCCAGCCGGGTTTCAAGTAAAACCCTGAGAAAAATACGGGTTTTTCAGCCGGACGCCTATCTCTCCGTTAATTGTCTCAAAAGAAAGATCAGCGTGATCCGCTTGAATGAAGAGATTGAGGACCTGAACCACTTTCCGCGACTGTCTCCGGAGGAAACAGAGTTTCCGGATCGTGACCCTCTGGCCGATGAAATCGCCTCGTTTGTAGATGCGGTCATTCATGGGTATAAACCAGTCGTTTCCGGGGAGGATGGTCGGAGAACGCTGGAGGTGGCCTTGGGAATTATCGCGCAGATTGAAAGACAAAGCAGCAGGACCCGGTCACTGGATCGTGTTTGAAGAAGGGCCCGGCCGAGCTACCTGTCAGGGTCATTTTCCATTCGTCAAAACGAGACCTTGGAAAAATGATCGATCTTGTGCCCAATCTGCGCGTTGCGCAAAAAAAATAATCCTCGTTGCGGTGTGCGTGCTGAGGGGGAATCCTGAGAACATACTGGAGGGAAAGCAAAATTGAGATTCGCCGGGAAACAGAGGTCGGGTGAGAACGGATATCCTCGTGACCGAAAAGGTCCCGGGCTCGTCCTTATCGTTGCCGGTGAAGCTTCCGCGGACATACACGGCGCCAATCTGGTTCAGGCCATGAAACGCCTGAATCCGGGTCTGGAGTTCCGGGGGATTGGCGGTGAAAACATGGCTCAGGCAGGAGTCGAGACCCTTTTTTCCGCATCGGACATGGCCGTTGTCGGCGTGACGGAATTTTTCAGCAGGCTCCGGACCATCCTGAGCGCGTCAAACCGACTTAAATTCCTATTGAAAACCGGTCAACCGGACCTGCTGATCCTTCTCGACTATCCGGGATTTAACATCCATTTGGCCGGAATTGCAAAGCGTTTCAGAATACCGGTTCTGTACTATATCAGCCCGCAGGTATGGGCATGGCGGCGGGGGCGTATCCGGAAAATCGTGCGGCGGGTGGACCGTATGGCTGTGATCTTGCCTTTCGAAAAGGAATTTTATAGTCATGCGCCCATGAAGGTGGATTATGTCGGGCATCCGCTTCTGGACGAATGCCCGAGCCCATGCAGAAAAACGGGCGGGATGATCTCCGGGATGGAAATGGGCCCGGGGCGCCCTGTCGTGGGCATGTTGCCGGGAAGCCGGAAAGAAGAAATCCGGAACCTGCTTCCGGTCATGGTTGAAACGGCGGAGATCCTGGCATCCGGATATCCACATCTGCAGTGCGTATTACCGCTCGCCCCTGGCATTTTTCCTGACTTTGTTCATCCCCTAACCGCTCATGCCGGGGTGAAAATCAATCTTTTCCAGGGAAACATCTATGAGGCCCTGAGGGGCTGCGATGTGGCGTTGGTGGCATCCGGGACCGCGACTCTTGAGACGGCGATTATGGGTGTGCCCATGGTCATCGTGTACCGGGTGTCCACTGTGACTTATTGGATTGCCAGAATGGCTGTTCAGGTTCCCTATATCGGGCTGGTCAATCTGGTGGCAGGAGAGAAAGTGGTGCCGGAATTGATCCAGGGGGATGTAACGGCGGAAAAACTGGCCGACGAAGCCCGGGCTATCCTGGACAATGATGAGATCCGGGAACGTATGAAAGAAAACCTGGGATTTGTCAGGGAAAAGCTCGGCAGGGGCGGGGCGTCTGAACGAACGGCAAGAATCGCACTCGAGATGATGGGATATTGAGACCTTTGAAAAGCGACCCCTTTTGCATCTACTCGGCGTCAGGTTCAAATTATAATCATGGAAATATTCAATATATTCCTGCGGTTATAATTTTCGCCTTTCCTGCTCAGAGTCCGGGGTCTTCGACTTGATTTGGCACAAAACCGGTCATTTTTTCAAAGTCCTCATGAGGAACCCCTGAAACACCCTTCCCCCGTTTGATCATCAGGTTCGGGGTCCGGGATCATTGAACTGAAGCCGAACAGGAATCGTCATTTTTCAAGACGCTGAAGCGTGATTTGCACAGATTGCATCAATCCGTTCCCATATCTTTTCGCGTCCGATGCGTGTTTTTGCCGAAAAAACAATTGGTTGAGAATTACAAAGTTCTTGCAGACAATCTTCTGTCCGTCTGGCCCGGATACGTGCCTGCTGACGGGAGAGTTTGTCCGCCTTGGTCAGTACAGGAACGGCCGGTATGGCAT
>CAYTJI010000344.1:0-2679 GCA_964438065.1 uncultured Desulfobacteraceae bacterium
TTGATTTCCCTGGCCTTGCGCAAAAATTCGCATTTCCGGATCGGAAACTCACCCGCGCCGGAATTTCATTTATGGATGGGCACTCATTAACAGTCCCGTCATCAGGAGAAAAGGAGGTAACATGGCAGGTTACAGGGCAAAAATCCTGGAGCTGGATCTCAATAGTGAAAACGTCAATACCACGATAATAGAAGAAGACGTTCAGCGCAATTTCATCGGGGGGAGCGGGTTGGCCGCGAAGCTGTTTTTGGACCGTGTTCCGCCGGACGTGGACCCGTTGTCACCGGACAACATTCTTTTCGTAATGACCGGTCCGTTGAGTGGAACCACCCTTCCCGGAGGATCCCGGTTTACAGTGTGTGCCAAATCTCCGTTAACCGGTATCTGGGGTGAAAGTTGCTCCGGCGGCAGTTTTGCCAATGGGCTCAGGGGTGCCGGGTTTGACGGCATCGCCGTGACCGGTGCCTCTGAAAACCCGGTGTATGTTTTTATCGAAAACGGGAATGTGGAAATCAGGGATGCTGCAGAACTGTGGGGGAAACCCAACTATGATACGGAAGATTTCCTGAGGGAACGGCATAGCGGTCATCGGAAAGTCAGCGTGCTTTCCATTGGTCCGGGAGGCGAAAACCGGGTTCGTTATGCGGTCATCTGCCATCTGAAGCGGGATTTTGTGGGGCGCGGTGGCATGGGCGCGGTGATGGGTTCCAAAAACCTGAAGGCGATTGTCGTTTGCGGAAATGGCAAAGTGCCGTTGGCTCAGCCTGACGCGTTTGCGAAAAAGGCAAAAGAAATTATGGCCAAGGCAAAAGATCATATCGTCCTGCAGACACTCCGGGCCGCCGGGACCAATGGGGCCATGGATTCCGGCGTATTGCTGGGGGATGTGCCCGGCAAAAACTGGACCGTGGGAGACATGACCTCCTTTGCCCCGAAAATAGGCGGAGAGATGCTCAACAGCGAAAAGTTCCTGACCGGTGTGGAATCGTGCCACGGTTGTCCGGTCGGGTGCAAACGCGTGGTAAGCATCAAAGAGGGCCCTTACAAGGGGATGGCCGGGCCGGGGCCGGAATACGAGGGTGTCGCGAGTCTGGGAGCGCTGCTGATGATCGACGATTTGGCGGCGGTCATCAAGCTGAACGAGGCATGCAACAATTACGGCATGGATGTTATCTCCTGTGGATCCACGATTGCCATGGCCATGGATTGTTATGAACACGGACTCATCGGGCCGGATGATACGGACGGCCTCAAGTTAAAATGGGGAGACGCGGATGTGGTTCTGAGGTTAATCGAAAAAATCGCCTTGCGTGACGGCTTTGGTGACGTGCTGGCTGACGGCACCCGGCGTGCGGCGCAAAAGATCGGCGGGAATGCCGCGGATTACGCGGTTGAAGTCAAAGGGATGGAAGTCCCGATGCACGACCCGCGGGCTTTTCATGGACTGGCGCTGTCTTATGCCACCGGGGTTCGCGGGGCCTGCCACACCAATGACCTGACCTATGCCATTGAACAGGGCATTTTCATCTGGCCGGAGGCCGGGATAGCGGGCGGCCATGAACAGAAATCAAGCGAGGGCAAGGCGGAGATCGTTGTCATCTCACAAAATCTGGGGATGGTCATGAACGCCGGCATCATGTGTTATATGCTCAAATCCGTCATCAATGAGCAGGATCTGGTGGACCTTATGCGGGAAGCCAGCGGATATGACTACGAACTGAAAGAACTCATAACGTGCGGTGAGCGGATATGGATGCTCAAACGGGGTCTGAACAACCTCATGGGCGTTACCGCGGCAGACGACCGATTGCCGAAACAACTGCTGACCGCACACAAAGAAGGCGGCGCTGCAGGGTCGGTACCGGATCTGGCACGGATGCTGAAGGAGTATTACCCTCTCAGGGGTCTCGATGCCAATGGTCGTCCATTAAAACAGAAGCTGAATAATCTGGGACTCTCGGATCTGGCCGACAGGCTCCAGCAACTCTGATAATGCGTCATGAGCGCGGAAGAAAAACGAGCAGTAAGGGGCGATGGTTACAAGAGACAAACACAAAATCCCGGCCGGGAACTGCTGGCACAGGTTGAAGGCAGCCAGGGCTCAAAGCGGCGGAGGCCCTTTTTAAAGAGGTGAAAGAACGGGTCCAACAGCGGCAGGGACCGTTACCGAAAGGGGCCCCCGGATATGTTGCCGGTGGATTCGGCACGGTAATGGCGCCCGAGATCTTTGCTCTTCTTGAAAAACAGGGGCTCCGCCTGACCAGCGCTGTGGCATGTTACCGGATGCCGGATGCCGCATTTTCAGCCTCCATGCCGGGCCAGGAGATTACAATTCCAGCCCCCATTTCTTTAAACCGGCCATCCCCCCCTGAAGATTGTATGCTTCCTCGATGCCCATCCGGTTCAGTGTCAACTGGGCCTCATAGGAACGCGCACCGGTGTTGCAAACCAAGGCAATTTTCCTGTCCCGGGGGACCTCTTTGATCCTTCCCCTGAGCTCTCCCTGTGGAATATTATTCCACTGTCCGGGATATTTTTCAACCAGTGGGGACGCATTGCCCCTCTCCCTGCAATCCAGAAAAAACACGTCACCGTCCTTCCTGTTCCGCCACCATTCTTCAAACTCCCAGGCATCTATCTTCCGGTTTCTTCCGGCAAGGAGGTTCTCGGCAGTATTTC
>CAYTJI010000345.1:0-2676 GCA_964438065.1 uncultured Desulfobacteraceae bacterium
GAATGATCTGTTTTACGCGGAAAGAGAAGTGCTGTATCTGTCCACTCATGATACGGGCCTTTATCCCTACTCAGGGGAATGGGTGGAAACCGGGAAAGGCCCGGGCGAGGGTTATACCATCAACATCCCGATCCCAAGGACCCTGACGGATGACGATTTCTGCGCCCTCTACCGGGGCATCCTGGCGCCGGTGATCACTGGTTATTCCCCTGAGCTCATCCTGGTGGCCGCGGGTTTTGACGCCCACAGGGATGATCCGATCGGCAGATGCCGGTTGACGGAGAAGGCTTTCGGCGTTCTGACGCGGCTGCTTCTGGATTTGCGACTGCACATTCCGGTTCCTCCCGTGCTTTTTGCCTTGGAAGGGGGCTATGATCCCCGTTCTCTTTCCCGGTCCGTTCGGGAAGTGCTCATGGCGATGAGCGGGAGGCAGGCGTCGGAAATGTTTCCGGCAGGCGCATCCGGGCGGGCGGAGGAGTTGATCGGAAAGGCGCGGCGGATTCACGACCGTTACGGAATATGGACGGATGTCCGGTAGCCGGGGACACGGCGACAGGGCCGGATCTGGATGGACAAGAGTCGATGGAAAAATTCTTTCAAAAGCATGACATGCAAATTCCATGATCAAGGCAAGGATAAAAGCGGAGAATCCCGATGCGGTCCTGAAGGCCTATGACCGGACCTGTCGCTCGTTTTCGTGGGCCGGGGTGGAAGCCTCTTTCACGTGGCATGAGACAGGAAAACTCAATATCGCCCATGAGGCCGTGGACCGGTGGGCGGATCTTCCGGAAAAAGCAGATAAACGGGCTCTGGTTTTCGAGAAGGGAGACCGCATTGAAATATTTACTTACAGGGAATTGAAAGAGAGATCATGCCGGTGGGCGGGCATGTTGTCAAATCTTGGTTTTAAAGCCGGTGATCGTCTGTTCATTTTCCTTCTTCCCTGCCCGGAGATCTACCTGGCCATGATCGCCTGCAGCCGGTTGGGTGTTATTTTCTGCCCGCTGTATTTCACGCTGAGCTATGATGAACTGGCTGAACGGATTGAAGATGCCGGACCCAGGGGGATCCTGACCTGTCCGGATCTGGCCGAGAGACTCCCTGTTGAAAAAATGGGGGATGTGGCGCATGTTCTCTTTACAGAGGGCCCTCTGCCCGGGTTTTTCCCTGGCGAGGTGCTGGTGTCAGACCTGCCGGATCCGCCGCCGGAAGACCCCGGACCCGTGTGGCTGACCGCGGATGCGCCGCTTTACCTGATCTATTCATCCGGGTCCACAGGCCCGCCGAAGGGCGTGATTCACGCGCACCGGGATATGATCGGACACCTGGTCACCGCAAAGTACGCGCTGGACATGCGCGAGGACGATATCCTGTGGACGGACGGTGATCCGGCCTGGGTGACCGGAACCGTTTACAGCGCCTTTGCCCCCTGGCTTTGCGGGGCTACCTCCGTTGTTCAGGGGGCGCCTTTTTCGGCATCCACCTGGTACCGTACGCTGGAACGTCATGAAGTATCGGTGTGGTACACCACGCCCATGACCGTTCTGAAGCTCCTTGACGCCGGGGAGGATCTGCCCACCCGGTACGATTTTTCAAGTCTCCGGCATATCGCAACAGTAGGCAAGACCTTGGCTCCGGAACTGTTTTACTGGGTCCGGAAAAACCTGAAACACTCTGCTCATGATACGTGGTGGATGACCGAAACAGGAATGATCTGTCTGGCCAATTTCCCATCCATGGATATCAAACCCGGGTCCATGGGAAAACCACTGCCGGGGATCCAGGCGGCGATTCTGGATGAAGGGGGGGAACCGCTGCCACCCATGTCCATGGGTGAACTGGCCCTCAGGGTCCCGTGGCCGGCCATTCTTGCAGGGATCTGGGGAGATGACAAACGCTACAGCCGCTATTTCCGGTTCAAAGGGTGGTTTGCCACAGGGGACATGGCCATTGTGGATGATGACGGCTATTACTATCACCAGGGAAGAATGGACGATTTGATCAAGGTCGGGGAGAAACTGATCGGCCCATATGAGATTGAGCAGATCCTGCACCGGCATCCGGCGGTTGCGGAGGCGGCAGTCATCTCCAGGACTATCGGTCCCGGTGAGTCATACCTCAAAGCGTATATAACCATTTCGGGCGGGTTTACCGCATCCGGAAGGTTGAACCACGAGATCCGGGCATTTGTAAGGGGGAATCTGTCTCCGGATACGCCGCTCAGGGAGATTGCTTTTGTGGAAAAACTTCCAAAGACCGGTTCCGGAAAAATTCTCCGAAGAGTCTTACGGGCCCGGGAACTGGGTTTGCCGGGCGGAAATCCCGCTGAAATGAAGGAGCAATAACAACTGTTGAGCCGATCGGATTGTCCCTGAGGCGCGGTCCGGAACCGGACAGTGTGGGATGTTACGGCACGAAACGGAAAAGAAATCCGTCTCGCAGACGGTATTCAGGGACCGGATTCCCTGCGGGAACGGGGACAACCCCGTGCTTGACTTTAGGGGGGAAGGCAGGATAAAAAAGAAGCACGCCAGCCGTTTTGACCGATCGTCGAACGGAGTGAACTTTGTGTTTTTCCCCCGGCTTGCGATCGAAGGATCTGTAAACCTAAAACCTGCAAACGTCGCGTTTGCCGAAGACCTGCCTGCAGCAGGCAGGTGCAAGGCGGCAAGGGCG
>CAYTJI010000346.1:0-2658 GCA_964438065.1 uncultured Desulfobacteraceae bacterium
GACCCGGATCAGGCGGCTGCGCTTTACCGGAAATGCGCCATGCGGTACGAGCGTATCCTCCGGCAAGGCGGTATCCGGAATGGAAAGCTGTATTACAACCTGGGCAATGTTTACTTTCGCTTGAAGGATATCGGCCGCGCCATTGTCAACTACCGCCGTGCTGAACAGTATATCCCGGATGACCCGAACCTGAAGCAGAACCTCGCATATGCACGGAAAAAGCGGCTGGATGAGATTGCTGAAAAACAACAGGCAAAGGTGCTGAAAACCCTGTTTTTCTGGCACTATGATCTGTCGACAAAGACCCGGGTGATCGCCTTTACGATTTGTTTCGGAGTTCTGTGGATATTCGCGGGGATCCGGATTTTTACGGATAGGGCATTTACAGTCTGGTGTATTGCGACGGCAGCAGTCCTTTCCCTGATGTTCGGCGGGTCACTCGTAGCAGAGGAAATTCACCTGCGCAACACGCATCCCGGTGTCATTATCAGCCCTGAAGTCGTGGCCAGGAAGGGTAACAGCGAAACCTATGAGCCGAGTTTCAGGGAGCCGCTTCATTCAGGGACGGAATTTATGCTGATTGAGGACAGAGGGGACTGGTATTACATCGAGCTGGCGGATGGCCGTCGATGCTGGGTCCCGTCAAAGGCCGTTGAACGGATACGGTGAAAAACATGTTCTTACACCTTTGCACGATGCATATCGATATATGGACTTGTCAATGTCGCAGCAGATCCGGGCTTGGGTACGGAGGGAAGGGAAGGCCCCTGCCTGTGGTTTTCCCCGGAGTTGTTGGAAAATCTCCGTGGCACTCGACGGGGGGTCAGCTTTTCAATTTGTTTCGGAACTTTTCCGTAATGGAGAGATTCAAATTGAGTCCCAGGTCTGTTTCTGATAAGTCCAGGGCAAGCCCGATCAGTTGTGGAAGATAGACAACCGAAATCGTAACATCCTCTTTGCAGACGCGGGATGCTTTGTTCTGGAAGGATTCGAGATTCATCTGGCACATGGGACACACCGTGACAACGGCATCTGCGCCTCTGGCGTTCTTCAGTATGGCTGAGACCAGTGCTATGCCTACCTCCATTTTTGTGTTCATATGGGAGGCGCCGCAGCACCTGCCACCCATATCCCAGACGTGGATTCCCGCTCCTACCGCGTCAAGGATCGGTTCCATGGACTGTGGTCGCTCCGGGTCGTCAAATACCGGATAGGGACGGAGGCACTGACAGCCGTAGTACGGGGCAACGACCAGGTGATTCAGCTTTTTTTTGACCAGTGAACGGATGGATTCTGCACCCACGTCATTGATGATGACATCCAGTATGTGCCTGACACGCATCCTTCCTGTCAGTTCAAGGTGTTCCTCGGCAAGGATGGTATTGAGTTTGTCCAAAATTTCCGGTTCCGTGCGTATTTTTTCCTCTACCCGCTTGAGATTCAGATAACAGGCACTGCAGGGGACCAGAATGTCCCGGATATCCCCCATTTGTTCAGCCTTGGCCAGATTCCGTGCCGGCAGGGCGAGAGAAAGGAGGAAACTGGTCGGTTCGGCAGCACTGGCCCCGCAGCAGGTCCAGTCCGGCAATTCCACCAGCTCTGCGCCGGCTGCCTGCATCAAGGCCCGGGTGGAGATATCATATTCGCGGGCCGTTCCCTCCAGTGAACAGCCCGGATAATATATATATTTCATTTCTGTTTCTCCAGTTCCTCTGTTTTACGGAATATTGCCTCCAGCGGCCTGTGCCCTTTGGATGGGAATTGCAGGGACACCTTTCCTTTTTTCATGAGTTTCATGCCCAGGGAAGCAAACCGAAGGGGGGCGATCGGGTTTTTCAGGGAAGAGAAGTACAGGCTCATGAATTCCATTTCCCTGACGCGGCCATGACGGCGGACACTCTTGATAAAATTTTTATAAAAAAGCGTGCTCTGTCGGTACCGCGGAAGGTTTTCCCTGGAAGCGATTTGTTTGAGCGCGCCCATGGCTTCTGTCAGAGGAAGTCCCCGCGGGCATCGGAGGGAGCAGTAATAACAGGCCGAACACAGGGTAAAGGTCTTGCTTTTGAAAATCTCGTCCTTCCGTCCCATGAGAACCATCCGCCAGACCTTTCGCGGGGTGTAATCCATGGCAAAGGCATTCGGACATGATCCGGTACATGTGCCACACTGGATGCATGACCGAACCATCTCCTGCACGGGCGCGAGAGGGTCTGTCTGTGAAACCGAAAGTCCGTTTTCATTCGATGTTGATGTGTCTGTTTTGCTCATTCACCAGCTCCTTTTGCGCCGGGACGCCCTGCATTGAACCCGCGTTCGCACAGTGTTCAGACCAGGAAGGCGGACGGTCATTTGAAAATCCGCCTGCTTTTTCGAACCATCAGCCAAGAGCTGGAGATGGCTCGTTCAACAAAGCCGCGTCAATGACCTCCATCACCTGATCAATTTTCAGGCACTCCAGAATCGCAGCGCTGTTCGGGCACACTGCAGCGCACAGGCCGCATCCTTGGCACATCACGGGATTGACCACGATTTTTTCTTCGTCTTCGTCCAACGACCGGGCGCCGTAAGGGCATGCATCGATGCACTTTTCACACAGGCTGCAGATGCTGTGGCGGACCTTCGCCACGAGTTTTCCGGATGGAAGCTCTTTGCGGGAAA
>CAYTJI010000347.1:0-2652 GCA_964438065.1 uncultured Desulfobacteraceae bacterium
TTTTTTCGCGCAACGCAGATATTGGGCAAAAGGGCCATTTATGGATGGACACTAAATAATTATCCCTCTGTTTTCTCCTTCTTCCTGCGTGACATTGTTTTACCCGACCGGCCGCACGATTGTCGGCAAGGCCCCGACCGCCCTTTCCGTCCCCCCCGGCTTCGTTTACATCCGGGCATGAGGAATTCCGAATCCAGCAGAACCCCTTTTTGGTAGGCCTTCAGGACATCCTCGGTCGGCCCGGATATATCAGAGATCAGATGGATGCCGTTGGCGGTCAGCATCCGCGCGAACGGATGCGATACAGCACCGCATATCAGGGTGTCAACTTCCAGAGACTGAATACGGAAACATCGCCGTGACAGTTCATGTTCATCCATATATATCTCAAACCGGGACCGTTCGTTGTTCCCTTCCATTTCCACAACAAGCAGTCTGGAAGCCGTGTCCAGGACAGGAGATATTCTGTCATCCCAGATTGGAATGCCGATTCTCATGAAATATCCCTTCCGTACAGATCTCTTTTATCGATTATCGATACTCTCAGAAGAAATCAGAAAAGCTCATCGTCAAGCGCGTGGAAATCACTTTTCGGTCTCGTGTAGATAATCCTGTACTGGTCTTCGTGGCCTTCAAAGCACACGCGGCACTCGCCTGCTTCTCCCTGAGGGCACCTGTCTCTTTCCTCTGCGGAGGGGACAGGTTCCAAATGCACTTCGAATCCCGATTGTTCATACAACTCAACCGCCTCACTCAGGCGGGGTTCACTCGCGATGAACTGCCGGACCCACCCTTCACGCTTTAACCTTTCAAATCTCGATTCCTGATGTTCCATGGAAATATGACCTCCATGCGGTACATCCAAATGGTTTAGCATTTCCCATGCCAGAACCCGAAACCGGACACAAAAACCAATCTATTCATTTGAATTTACATGATTGTTCGGGATCCTTAGGCCCTGGCAGATAAAAGAATCCCCCTGCCGGCATATCTGATCTGCAATAAAGAGATATTGCATATGTGCAATGTTGCAATAATCCGTAAAGAATTTCTTCTCCATTCCGATTTTTGCAACCATGACCGGATCCGATATTTTTACGGTTCCAACATCTTAAAAAATTGGCTTAAAAAATTGGCGGCTTCCCAAGAATATCCGATCGCCGGGTTTCACCACCTCCCGTGGGTGGGACCCCGCAGCGGGATTTCATTCATCTCACACGCCGGGGGCGGCAAACCGCGTATTGTTAATATACGCATGTTAACATTTGTTAACAAATTAACATTTGGAATGGTATTTTTTAACAGAATTTATACGACCGGGACAGACAATTCCGGATAAATCCGAAGACGATCAGACTTTTTTTAAAACTTACGGTTGCCGGTTCACAAGGGCAACCGGGAATCCATTCGGTAGGACAGTTGCCCCCTTCCGCATTACCCCTGCCCGAATACGCTTGGCAAAGGCCTCTTTTGTTATATAACGACATGAGTTTAAAGAGAATATTTTGTCCAACAACCCATGGCCATTTCCCGGGAACCAATGGCCGGAAATCTTGAGTGGTTGCCTCCAGGCTATTGACTGGCATGGATGTTGCTTGTTGTTGAGGGCAAGCACAGGATTTGGCTTAACCTCCTTCTGTGTAAATCGACCCCCCTGATGTTTCAGGGGGGCGGTTTACCAGCAGGCCCAGCAGACATTGGTGCGTTCAGGCACGGCTGTACGGATTTTAAAAGGACAGGGAGGACGTTTTGATGGATACAACCGACGTAGCCATAATCGGGGGTTCCGCAGCAGGTTTAATGGCGGCGGTAACCGTAAGGAAGCGGTACTCTGACAAAAAAGTCACTGTGATTCGCAATGTCGAAAAAACCCCGGTCCCATGTGGCATCCCATATATTTACGGCATACTCAAGGATGTACAGAAAGATATTATTCCCGACCAGGGGTTTGTAGACAAGGGGATTTACATTATTCCCCTTGAAGTGAGCATGGTGGACCGCGCGCAGAAAACCATCCATTTTAGAGATAACACCATGCTTGGGTATGACAAGTTGATTCTTGCTGTCGGCTCAAAGCCCTTCATACCGCCCATGCCGGGCGTGGACCTGGAAAATGTATTCACCATCACCAAAGATCCCCGGCAATTACAGCGTATGCATACCGCCCTTCAGAGTGCAAAAAATGTGGTGGTCATCGGCGGGGGATTTATCGGAGTGGAAATGGCGGAGCAGATCGCCAGAATGGGAGGTGCCGAAAGCAGGGACCATGTCTGCAGCCCGGAGGAAAGCGGGTCCTCGATCCGGGTAACGGTCGTAGAGATGCTGCCTCACTGCCTGATGCTTGCCTGCGAAGAGGAATTCTGTATTGAGGCTGAGGAGGAACTGGGAAAACTGGGTGTTCGTGTCATGACCGGCAGCCAGGTAGCGCATATTCAAGGCAATGGCACTGTCTCCGGTGTTGAACTCAGCACTGGAGAGACCCTGACAGCCGACCTCGTCATTATCGGTATCGGCGCGGTCCCAAATATCGAACTGGCGGAAAAGATGGGTCTCAAGGCAGATCCCCGTGGTGGAATCGCCGTGAATGAATACATGCAGACAGACGATCCGGATGTCTTTGCCGCCGGTGACTGCGCATCGAAGTTTTCGCTG
>CAYTJI010000348.1:0-2637 GCA_964438065.1 uncultured Desulfobacteraceae bacterium
GCCGCATTCGAATTGATGCGTGTCATGCAAGCACAACTTTCCCATAACTCGCTAACATTAAAAGCATAACTTCCTTTTTGAAATAGTTTATGCAGGTTTTAGGTTATAGAGTTCAACATAGTATGGAACAACCTTTGTGAGGCGACTGCGATTTTTTCCCGGACCGTTCCGGACAGCAGGGACGAGAAGTTTGAAAAATGACTAATTTTGTGCCAAATAAGGACGGCGAAAATTATAAGTGCATGAATATATTAAATATGTTGAAGATTATAATTTGAGCCGACCTGTCTGCGTGCCTGCCTGTCCCGTCTGGACGGCAGACAGGCCACGCACAGGCAGGCGCCGAGTTGGTGCAAAAGTGGTCGCTTTTCAAAGGTCTCGGGACAGCGTCTGAAAAGCTGAAGATTCTTCCCAACACCATTCTAATGATACGCTTGCGTGGTGAGCGTCGTATTTTGGAGGTATTTCAGATAATGGACATAAAAACCATCGGAGTCGTTGGCGCCGGACAAATGGGTTCGGGTATTGCCCAGGTGGCGGCGGCAAACGGATTCTCCGTGATTATGAACGACATCAAGGCGGAATTTGTTGAAAGGGGCTTTTCTGCAATTGAAAAAAGCCTTGGACGAATGGTCAAAAAAGAAAAAATCCGTCCCGAAGATCAGAAGGCAATTCTGGACCGAATCCGGAGTTCGACTGATCTGCAGGATATGGGCGGGGCCGATTTTGTCATTGAGGCAGCCACAGAGAATGAAACACTGAAACTTCAAATATTTTCTGATCTGGACAAAAACTGCAATGGCGATGTTATTCTGGCCTCAAACACGTCTTCCATCTCCATCACGAAAATCGGTGGTGCCACCAAAAGGCCGGGAAAGGTTATTGGCATGCACTTTATGAATCCGGTTCCCATGATGGCACTTGTTGAAATCATTGACGGGCTGGCAACGTCGGTCGAGACGAACCAGGTGACGAAAGACCTGGCGCTGAAAAGGGGGAAAACGCCGGTTCCCGCCAATGATTTCCCGGGATTTATCAGCAACAGAATCCTGATGCCGATGATCAATGAGGCCATGTATGCCCTTTTTGAAGGTGTGGGTACAGCTCAGGATATTGATCAGGTCATGAAGCTTGGGATGAACCATCCGATGGGTCCTCTGGCCCTTGCCGATCTTGTCGGCTTGGATACGTGCCTGGCGATTATGGAGGTTCTGCATTCCGGGTTGGGAGACGATAAATACCGGCCATGCCCCCTGTTGCGGAAATACGTAGATGCCGGATGGCTGGGCGTGAAATCCGGGAAAGGGATTTATGAATATTAGCAGGCGGTTGAAAAACGCTCAGAGCTGTTCGCGCGCGTAAAGGGGACGTTTTTCAAGTGCCTCAATATTTGCCGTGGATCAGTCGCGAGCACGTGGGCAAGCGTGCTTGACTGCGCGCGAAGGCGACTGCATCCGCTGGTTGGGAGGCGCGGAGCGTCCGGCAACAAATCTGTTTTTCGAGGAGGTTTGCTTATGGCCAAGATATTGATTGTGGACGATGAGGAACATATTCGATATCTTTATTCCGAGGAGTTGAGCGAGTCGGGATATGAAGTTATCACAGCGGACAGCGGCTACAAGCTGATGGAAAGAATCAGGGAAGAAAAGCCTGACCTCATCGTATTGGATATCAAAATGGTGGGTTATGACGGGCTCGACCTGCTTCAGGAGATCCGCAATAATTTTTATGATCTTCCCGTTGTGCTCTGCACGGCCTATGACACATTCAAAAGGGATATGAAATCGATTGCCGCCGATTTTTACGTGATTAAATCTTTTGACCTGACAGAGCTGAAAACCAAGGTAGCCATGGCCCTTGAAGCTGCTTCCGATGCCGGTTGAATGAATCCCTTCAAGCTGTTCCCGCCTGTTTCCCCCCAGGCTATCCGGGATGATGGGCCTGCCCCATTGGGACCGACCGAGGTCCTCCGGCCCGTGATTTTCCCTGTGAATCACCCCTGCACCCTGCATGTCAACCTGCCGCGGGTATTTATCGGCATCCCTGGAAATATCGGGCGGATCCGGTGGCGTTGGATCGTCAGTGTGGCCCGTCCCTGCCGATACCCTATTTGTGGTATTTTTCATGATTGATAATCGTAAATGCCCTGTAAAGCTGCTCGAGGAGAATTATGCGGCTCATCTCATGGGTGAAAGTGAGCCTTGACAGAGAGAGGCGCTCTTGAGATCTGTCCAGGATTTCTTTAGCAAGACCCAGCGGACCGCCGACAACAAATGTGAGCCGACTCCTGGAAACAGAAAGATGATCGATCCACGCGGCAAATCCTTCCGAACTGAAGACCTTCCCGGATGGGTCCAGGGCAATAACGTAATCATGGTCATGAAGTTTCCTCCTGATGGCGTCGCGTTCTGTATCAAGTATGCTTTTTGAGGGACGCCCTTTTTTTATCTTGGCCGGCTTTGTCTCTATCCACTCGACGCCGGCATATTTTCTGATTCGATCCAGATAAAGGGACTCTCCCTCAGCCAGAAAGGATGAACGGGTACGATCAACAACGATGATTTTAATTCTCAGCACGGGTTGCCGTCATGGGGAAGGATGTAATCAGAAAATGTTGAACCTAAAACCTGCATAAAC